>WFOY01000027.1 GCA_015487835.1 Aquificaceae bacterium | reverse complement strand
GGGACAACATAACCACCGATCACATAATGCCCGCCGGGGCTAAGATACTGCCCCTGAGGTCGAACATATACGCCATCTCCGAGTACGTCTACCACTATGTAGATCCCGAGTTCGTTCCCCGTATAAAGTCCATAAAGGAAAAGGGCAAGGCTGGAGTGATAATAGGAGGGGAGAACTACGGACAAGGATCCTCGAGGGAACATGCGGCCTTGGCCCCCAGGTTTCTCGGTGTTAGGGCTGTCATAGCCAAGTCCTTCGCGAGGATACACCACGCGAACCTCGTGAACTTCGGCATAGTTCCCTTAGAGTTCGTAAACAAGGAGGACTACGACAGGTTCACCCTTGGAGACGAGATAGAGATACCGGAGCTTAGGGAGAGACTAAAGGCGGGCAGGGAGATAATCGTTATCAACAAGACCACAGGAGAGGAGATCCCCTGCAGATACAACCTCACCCCCTATCAGGTTGAAGTCCTCCTGGGAGGAGGAAGGCTCAACTACATCAAGAGGAAGCAGGCTCAGGGGGTTACCGGCTGAGGAGGTGGATCATGGCTACGAGAAAGGTCGTTTCGGTGGTGGGAGCCGGGAACGTGGGAGAGCACGTGGCGAGCCTGCTGGCGATAAAGGGCTTTGCGGACGTGAGGATGTTCGACATACCGAGGAAGGAAGGGGACAAGGTCTTCGAACCCGTGAAGGGGAAGGCCCTCGACATGAAGCAGATGATCTCCGCCATGGACATAGACGCTAAGATAGACGGCTTTACCGTTACTCCCGAGGGGGAAGGCTACGAACCTATAATCGGAAGCGACATAGTGGTCATAACCGCCGGCTTCCCCAGAAGGCCGGGAATGTCGAGGGAGGATCTTTTGGAGGCCAACATAAGGATCCTTTCGACCATCATCTCGAAAGTTCGCCAGTACGCTCCCAACGCCATACTGATAGTTGTTACCAACCCCGTAGACATAATGACCTACGTGGCGGTCAAGCTGAGCGGCTTTCCCACAAGCAGGGTTATGGGTATGGCGGGGGTCTTGGACTCTGCCAGGTTCAAAGCCTTCATAGCGGAGGAGCTCGGGGTCTCCCCTAAGGACATCCACGCCTACGTTATAGGTGGACACGGGGACGAGATGGTTCCTCTCATATCGATATCCAACGTGGGCGGTATACCCCTGAAGGATCTCATACCGAAAGAAAGGCTCCAGGAGATAATACACAGGACCAGGTTCGGTGGAGGAGAGATAGTGAACCTGATGGGGACCTCCGCCTACCACGCTCCTGCGGCGGCTGTGGTGGACATGGTGGAAGCTCTGGTGACCAACAGCAAAAGGATACTCCCCTGCTCCGTATATCTGGACGGGGAGGCGGGAGAGTATTACGGAGTGAGGGGCTTCTGCGTGGGGGTTCCCGTCAAACTCGGCAACAGCGGCGTGGAGGAGATAATAAAGGTTCCCATGATAGAGGAAGAGAGGGAGATGTGGGAGAGGTCCGTTGAATCTGTAAAGAGAAGCGTAGAAATTGCGGAGGTGATGCTCGGTGAGAAGAGTCCGAGCTGAGGAGATCGTGAAGGCGGTTAAGGAGCTTACCATAAAGGCCAACTACGAGCTTCCACAAGAGACGGTTGTCCTCTTCGAGGAGGCTATAAAGAAGGAGGAGTCACCCCTAGGAAGGGAGGTCCTCAGGCAGATCCTCGAGAACGCGAGGACCGCTGTCCAGGAGCAGATGCCCTACTGCCAGGATACGGGCGTTACGGTGGTCTTCCTCGAGGTCGGCCAGGAGGTGGTGATAGAAGGAGGATCCCTTGAGGAGGCGGTGAACGAGGGTGTCAGGAGGGCGACCGAAGAGGGATATCTTAGGGCCTCCATGGTCTGGGATCCCCTCTTTGAGAGGAAGAACACGGGAGACAACACCCCTGCCATCAGACACACGGAGATAGTTCCCGGAGACAGGATCAAGATAACGGTGGCCCCAAAGGGAGCCGGTTCCGAGAACACATCGCGCCTGGCCATGCTAAAACCTGCGGACGGCTGGGAGGGTGCCAAGAGGTTCATCCTTGAG
>WFOY01000026.1 GCA_015487835.1 Aquificaceae bacterium | reverse complement strand
TGACCCCTTTGGCCTTCTTAGCCTGCTTGTCCGTCTCTATCAGGCACTTTATGTACCTGAAGGCTACCTCCTCCTCCGATATGTACTGGGAGAAGTTTATCAAAAGGTCTCTGTATCTCAAGGCTGCAGAGTAGGGATATCCATAGTCCTCGTAGAACTTGGCTATCAGGTACTCGTGCTTTGCTATCTTCGAATAGGCCCTCTCCATCAGCTCCTGAACCCTGGGAGCGAAGGAACTACCTGGGAACCTGGCAAGGAACTCCCTCGCCTTGTCTATCGCCTTCCAGGTGTACTCCTGGTCCCTGTAAGGGTCTGGAGACACCCTTATGTAGCTGTCTATTAGCATGTAGTAGGCCTCCTCCGTCCTCTGCACCTTGGGGTAGTGGAATACGTAGTCCTCCAGGGAGACTATGGCGTTCACGAAGTCCTTGTCGAGGTAGTAGCTCTTCCCCATTAGGAAGCGGGCGTTCTCTATCTGCTGGGGCGTGAGGTAGTCCATGAACTTGAGGGCTTCCCTGAACTTATGGGCCGCGTCGCCGTAGTCCCTGTTCCTGTACTCGGCCATAGCCTCCGCATAGTACTCCTTGGCCTTCCTTGCCCTCTTCTCCTCGGTCATCTTGGCACAGCCGACAAGAAGGGAGATAGAAAGCAGGAGGTAAAGGATCCTCATACTCTTCATCCTGCGAAGAACATCTCGTAGTAGTCTAAGGGAACGTCGCACTCCTCCTTCACTGAGACCCATCCCTTCATGTTCTTCGTCTCGAGGAGCTTCTCAACCCTCTCCTTCATGTAGGGGTTTACCTTGAGTTCGAGATACCTGCCCTTGAAGTAACCTATCTCCTTCTCGATCTCGTAAAGCACCAGGTCTGGGCTCTTTATGTAACCCTTTCCCTTACAGTAGGGGCAGTCTGAGGATAGGATCCTCGTCACGCTCGGCGTCTCCTTCTTCCTGGTCATCTCCATGAGACCCAGCTGGGTTATCCCGTAGATGTGGACCCTCGAACCCTCGTCGGCGAAGAGATCCCTCATCCTCTTCAGGAGTTTATCCTTACTCTTCTTATCCTTCATATCTATGAAGTCTATTATCACTATACCACCTATGTCCCTGAGTTTTATCTGCTTGGCTATCTCCTCGGCTGCCTCCAGGTTAGTTCTAAGGGCGTTCTCCTCCAGCGACTCCCCAGACCCAGCCCCGCTGTTTACGTCTATGACGGTCATGGCCTCGGTTTCCTCTATAACTATGTAGCCTCCACTCCTCAACCAGATGTACTTTGCGAAGATCTTGGTTATTACCCTGTCCAGGTTGTATCTCTTGAAGAAGATCGCCATGTTCTTAACGTACCTCACCCTCTCCACCAGCTGAGGGAAGTCCTCCTCCAGAAAGCCAAGTATTTGGGTCCACAGATCTCTGTCGTCAACGACCACCTCCTTTATATCCTGCCAGTTGTCCCTTATCGTCTGCATGAACAGGGGAACCTCCTCGTAAACCATGCCAGCCTTTACCTTCGCAGCCCTATCGAGTATGTCCCTCCACCTTCTCCTTAGCTTGTCCAGCTCCTCGATCAGTTCCTCCTCGGTGGATCTGAGGGCAGAGGTCCTTACTATTACGCCCTCGTTGTTCAAGGCACCCTTGAACAGATTTAGGAAGAAATCCCTCTTCCTCTCGTCCTCTATCTTTGAGGAGACAAAAACCCCTTTGGAGTTGGGCAGGTAAACAAGGTACCTCCCTGGTATGGTAACCCTACAGGTCACCTTCGCTCCCTTCTCATCTATTGGTTCCCTTTTGACCTGGACGATCAGGTCCTCCCCAACCTCAGGTATAGAACAACCCTCGTCCTCCCCCGAGTAGTTCTTGAGAGGCAGGTAAGCCTCCCTGTCCAGGCCTATGTCTAAGAAGGCTCCGTCTAAACTCTTTGCGAGTCTCTTTATCTTTCCCTTGAATATGCTGCCTACTATTCTCCTCTCACCTCTGTTTTCAACTTTTATCTCGTTTACCTCTCTGTTATTTATCAGGAAGGAGAGTACTAAGTTGCTGCTCGCAGACACTATGAGACGAACATCCATTGCTAACATATTTTAAAGTATTTTTATATGGCCATAGGTCTAATAGCGGGCTCAGGCAAGCTTCCCAGAGTCTTTAAAGAGGAAGCGGAAAAGAGGGGAGAGGAGGTCCTTACGGTCGGTGTTAAGGGCATAACAGATATGGAGGTAGACGAGGAGATCCCGATAGGAAAGGTGGGTGCACTCATCAAGATCCTGAAGAAAAGGAAGGTTAGACACCTGGTGATGCTGGGGAAGTTCGAGCAGAGACTGCTTTACAGCCACTTCCTTAGCCTGGACATGAAGGCCATAAGGGTGCTGAGAAGATCAAAGGACAGAAAGCCCGCGAGCTTGATAAAGGCCTTCATGAGCCTCCTTGAGGAGGAAGGTTTCGAGTTTATAGACCCCAAACCTTTTTTGGAGGGCATACTAGCCAGCGAAGGTGTGATGGGGAGGAGGAGGCCTACCCCAGAGGCTATGGAGGACGGTATATTTGGCTTTTTAATAGCCAAGGAGATAGCCGATATGGACATAGGACAGACCGTTGTCGTTAAGGGAAAGGCCGTGGTGGCTGTAGAGGCCATGGAGGGAACCCAAGAAACTATAAGAAGGGCTGGAAAGATAGCTGGCAAGGGCACGAGGGTGATCAAGGTGGCGAGGAGA
>WFOY01000025.1 GCA_015487835.1 Aquificaceae bacterium | reverse complement strand
GAGGAAAGGGGCAGGAGACCTCTGATCGTTGGGACCGATGCCAGGAAGTATCCCGATACTATCAGCTACGGGGATCTGAGGGAGATGATAGAGAGGAAGGACAGAGATTTCCTGATCCTCTTCGGCACAGGTTACGGCATACCACCCGACCTTATGAAGACCTTCGATTACATACTCGAACCCATCTACGGGGCTGGAGACTGGAACCACCTATCTGTGAGAAACGCGGCCGCCATAATCCTCGACAGACTCCTTAGCAGGAACAGGTGCTGAGGTATGGTTTACGATCTCGCCCTCCTCTTGAGGGATTACTTCTTCGCCTTTAACGTTTTCAAGTACATAACCTTCAGGTCCTTCACGGCCATACTCCTTGCCTTCCTCATAACCCTTATGCTCTCACCAGCCTTCATAGAGAGGGTTTACAGGATCCAGAGGCTGTTCGGAGGTTACATAAGGAAGTACATACCCGACCAGCACCAGAACAAGAAGTACACACCCACAATGGGCGGTGTGGTGATCATAACGGTTGTGCTGGTCACCACCCTGCTCCTGATGAGGGTGGACGTGAGGTACACCTGGGTGCTGATCCTGTCGACCCTCTCCTTCGCCTTGATAGGTCTCGTCGATGATGTGATCAAGCTAAAGGACAAGAAGGGGCTGTCTATAAAGTCCAAGATCGTCCTCCAGGTCATATGCGCAACCGTAGTTGCCATACTGATATTCGAGTGGGTCGGCATAAGTACCGTGCTCTACTTCCCCATATTCAAGGATCTCCAGGTAGATCTCGGCCCTCTTTATGTAGCCTTCGCCGTATTCATCATAGTGGGGGCTGCCAACGCGGTAAACCTCACTGACGGTCTGGACGGTCTTGCGATAGGGCCCGTGATGACAACGGCCACCGCCTTCGGTGTAATAGCCTACGCGGTCGGGCACTCGAAGATAGCCCAGTACTTAGGGATACCTTACGTGCCTTACGCCGGGGAGATAACCGTCTTCTGCTTCGCCATAATAGGGGCAGGTCTTGGTTTCTTGTGGTTCAACGCCTTTCCGGCCCAGATGTTCATGGGTGATGTGGGTGCTCTTGGCCTGGGGGCGGCCCTCGGTACAGTGTCTATACTCACCAAGTCGGAGTTCCTGCTAGCCATAGCCGGAGGTATATTCGTGTTTGAGACGATCACCGTAATACTCCAGATCGTTTACTTCAGGCTAACCGGAGGCAAGAGACTCTTTAAGATGGCTCCCTTTCACCACCACCTTGAGCTCTCGGGGGTTCCGGAACCCAAGATAGTGGTCAGGATGTGGATAGTCTCCGTCCTTCTGGCCATAGTCTCGGTGGCCATGCTAAAGCTCAGATGAGTCTTCTCAGCAGGCTCCAGAGGCTGTCCATAAGTATGTGGACCACATCGGCACATATGACGCCCGCGACGAAGTACACAGCCTCCTGGCTTGTGAAGGCCCTCTCGAGGGACTCAAAGGGGTTCCAGCCCGAGATCGCGTAACCCATGCCCTTGTCCACGACCGAGACCACCCCTATCAAGGTGAAGTAGAGGAAGAGGACAGCACCCACTATATAGGCCAACCGGATCAGGGACCCCAGTACGGGCATGTGGGACACACCCCTGTGCTTAGAGATCATCTGGTAGGGGAACCATACCCACCTGAGGAACTTCCATCTTCTGGAAGGTTTCGAGTTGGGAAGGTCCAGGTCCGGGGACAGCAGGAAGGTCCCGACCACGTAACCCAGGGAGAAGGGGACCATCATATCCTTAGGCAGGACGTACAGAAAGGCGGGCAGGGCGGTCAGGTTTACAAGGTCGTGGGTTCTACCGAGAGCCATACCTGTCCTCTAAGTCAACTATGTGAAGGTCCCCGTCTATGACCGAGTAAACCACTTTTGTCCTAACACCTTTACTTATGTAGGGGAACATCCTCTTCTCCCAGCAGACCATCCTCAGACCACCCACGTCCACGACAAGTCTCCCGTACTTGAACTCCACTTTTTTGAACTCGAGGTCCTCGGACACAAAGGTGGGAAAAGGATTCCTCTCCCCGTAAGGTTCTAAGGACCTTATGTCCCTAAGCATGGACTCCGTTATCTTGAAGGGAGACAGGTCCATGTCCACGTACAGGGGAGGAGGGACCTTGGGCACGTCCCTGAAGACCTCCTCCACCGTTCTGCTGAAGTCCGTAAGAAGGGAGCTCTCTAAAGTAAGCCCCGCGGCCTGGGGGTGCCCTCCCCACTTTACGAACATGTGGGACAGCCTGCTAAGACCTTCGTAAACGTTAACACCCTCCACGGACCTGACCGATCCAACCGAGTGGCTCTCCCCCTTGGCGAACACGGCCACCGGCATACCTAGGGAGTCTGCCAGCCTCCCCGCAACTATACCCAGGACCCCCACGTGCCAAGATCGGTCCCACAAGGTCAGGAAACTCCTGCCACCAAACTGAACCGCTTTCCTGTAAGCCGATCTGTAAACCATCTCCGTTATCTGTCTCCTCTTTGCGTTCATCTGGTCCACCTTCCTCGCCAGCAGGTCCGCCCTCCTCGGATCCCTCTCCAGGATCAGTTTGAGGGACAGCTTGGGGTCGCCTATCCTTCCCGGGGCGTTGATCCTAGGTGCGATCGAGTAGGCTACGTCCTTAGCCGATATCCTCCCGTTTAGCCTCGCTACCCTGAGGAGGGCCCTGATCCCAGGCTTCCTTATTCTGCCCGCTGAAACACCCTCCAAAACCTTTAGGCCCTTGTGAACCAGTATTCTGTTGAGGTGGTTCATAGGCATCACGTCCCCCACCGTCCCCATAGCTACAAGGTCGAGATGTTCCCTAACGTCCAGGTCGATCCCGATCCTTCTCACCAGAACTGCTGCTATGTAAAAGCATATAGCCGACGAGGAGAGGTCCTTCATAGGGTCGGGCACATCCTCGGAGAGGCGGGGGTTTATGAGGACAGCCCTCCTTGGCACATTCTCAGGAACGTTGTGGTGGTCTATGACCACCACCTCCATCGGTGACCTGTCTATCTCCTCTATGGAGGAGGTCCCGTTGTCCACGGTTATGAGGAGGTCCCCGTACCTTGAGAACAGCTTCATAAGGTCCCGGTTGAGCCCGTAACCTGTACCTCTTGTGGGCAGGACGGGAACCACTCTGGTGCCCGAGCGCCTCAGCACGTCGTAAAGTATTGCGGTTCCCGTTATGCCGTCCACATCGTAGTCCCCGAAGATTATGATCCTCTTCCCTCTGCGGACGGCCCACTCTATCCTCTCTATACCCTCCTCCACGTTGGGCAGGAGGTTGTAGGGAAGCAGGTTCTTCAGCTTAAGGTCGAAGAGTGCCTCAGGGTCCCTCTCGTAGCCCCGGTTCGTTATCAGCTGGGCAAGGAACCAACCGTACCTGGATACAAGATCACCGTCCGGCTTTATGTACCTGCTCAGGACGACCCAAGGTTTACCCGAGACCCCCCTCATCTCTTCTCCATTATAAGTTTATCGGTAACATACCTTACACCCTTGATCGTATAATCTACCCAGGATACCACCACGAGGACCATCGAGAGTGTGTAGACTAAGTTGAAGACCTGACCCATCCAGGGAAGGTCCAGAAACAACCCCAGGTAAGCTAAGGATACGGTGAAGGTTACCATAACCGTGGTCAGCTTGCCAAAGAGTGATGGGTTCGGGACGAAACCCCACCTCATTAGTAGGAGGGACCCTATAACCAGCGTGACGTCCCTCATGACGAGGAGGTGGAGGAGGTAGGGGTTCATCCCCGTATCCAGGAAGTAGACCACGGACACAAGACCAAAGAGGATCAGCACTTTGTCCGCTACAGGGTCCAGGAGTTTGCCCATCAAGGTCTCCGCCCTCAAGACCCGTGCCAGGAAACCGTCCAGAGCGTCCGAGATCGCCAGCAGGAAGAACAGGACACCGCTAAGCAGGTGATCACCCCTCTGGGCTGTCAGCAGTACGTAGGGAGACAGGACAAGCCTGAGTAGGGACAGGGCGTTAGGAACCTGTCTCATGTTCCTTCACCAAGGTGAGGATCTCCCCGACCACGTCCTCGACCGTTCTTCCCGTAGTATCTATTATCACCGCGTCCTCCGCCGGTCTGAAGGGGTAGGCTTTCCTCTCCCTGTCTCTCCTGTCCCTCTCCAGGATGTCCTTCAGCACGGCTTGGTAATCTGCGGGCACCCCCTTGGCCTCCAGTTGGGTCATCCTCCTTCTTGCCCTCTCCTCTGGGGAGGCGGTCAGGAAGACCTTGAGGTCGGCTTCGGGTATTATGTGCGTCCCGGCGTCCCTCCCGTCCACTACGATCTGGCCTTTACCTATTACTCTCCTGAAGAACCTGTTTATGTTCTCCCTGAACTCAGGAACCGTGCCTATCAGAGAGGCCACCCTCCCCACCTCTTCGGTGCCGAGGATGTGATCGATCCTTTCACCTCTGACCCTTACCTCGGTGACCCCAACCCTGGGGAGAATATCTACGAGACCAAACAGGTCCCTCAGATCCTCCCAGGAGACGGAGTTTACGCTGCCCCGCCTTTGGAGTACCAGATAGGCGAAGGTTCTGTAAGCGAGCCCGCTCTCCAAGTAGGGTATCTTAAGCCTGAGGGAGACCTCCCGTGCTACGGTGCTCTTGCCGCTCGCTGCGGGACCGTCGATGGCTATCTTCATACAAAAAGATCTTAATAGGGGTAGGACCCTCCGGAGGATATGCCTTTCAGCTTGAGCTCAAGGTCGGCAGGTTTGGAGGCGTACAGTATAGCTGTGTGGTAGTCTATCAGGCCCTGCCTGTATAGTTCCTCTAAGTGCTGGTCGAAGGTCTGGGTCCCGTAGGCTGCTTTCCCCTTGGCTATCAGGTCGGGTATCTCGTCTATCCTGTTGGGATCCATTAAGGCCTCCTTTATAGCTCCCGTGTTTATCATGATCTCCACTGCGGGGATCGCACCCTTCCTGTCAGCCCTCGGCAGGAGCCTCTGGGAGAACACGGCAACAAGGGTCCCGGCCAGCATCTGCCGGATCTGCTCTCTAACCTCTAACTTGAACATACCTATCAGCCTGTTCACGGTCTCCTTTGCGTCCAAGGTGTGGAGGGTGGAGAGGACTAAGTGTCCCGTTTCGGCAGCCTGGAGGGCTATCTCAGCGGTCTCGGTGTCCCTGATCTCACCGACCATTATAACGTCGGGGTCCTCTCTTAAGGCGGATCTTAGACCTCTGGCGAAGCTGCGGGTGTCTATGCCCACCTCCCTCTGGACTATGTAGCAGTTCTTGTCTCTCAAGAGATACTCTATAGGGTCCTCTATGGTGACTATGACCTTCCTCTGGGTCTTGTTCATCTCCTCTATTATGGAGGCCAAGGTGGTTGACTTCCCTGAACCTGTCGGTCCTGTGACAAGCACCAGCCCCTTGCTCGATCCCAGGACGGTCTTTAGCATTATCTCGGGGAGGTTCAGGGTGTGGAAGGGAGGTATCTCGAAAGGGATCACCCTGAAGGCCATACCCCAGGTGCCCCTCTGCTTGAAGACGTTTACCCTGAACCTGGAGACCTTCGGCAGGGAGTAGGATATGTCTATCTCCCCGTACTCCTCGAACTCCCTCCTCTTCTTCTCGCTCCTTCCTATGACCTCTTCAAAGAAGATCTTGAAGTGTTCCTCATCTATTATGGGAAAGTCGTCTATGACGTGGAGTTTCTTGTGGATCCTGAATATGGGCTTCGCTCCGACCTTTATGTGTATATCGGAGGCTTCAAGCTCTATCGCTCTCTTCAGTATCACCTGAAGCAAGTCCAGCCACCTCCCTTACCTTTCTCTCTATCTCTTCGGCAAGGGCCGGGTTCTCTTTAAGGTACCTCTTGACCTGCTCCTTACCCTGGCCTATCCTCTGGTCCCCGTAGCTGTACCAGGACCCGCTCTTCGTGAGGACGCCGAGATCCGTCGCCACGTCCACGAGGTCGCAGATCCTGCATATGCCCTCCCCGTATATCATGTCGAACTCGGCCTCCTGGAAAGGTGGTGCGAGCTTGTTCTTGACCACCTTAACCTTCACCCTGTAGCCTACCCTTTCGTTGCCCTCCTTTATATCTCCCAGCCTCCTAACCTCAAGTCTCATGTCGGAGAAGAACTTGAGAGCCCTTCCTCCGGGTGTGGTCTCAGGGTTGCCGAACATGACCCCTATCTTCTCCCTTATCTGGTTTATGAAGATCAGGGCCGTGTTGCTCTTGTGGACTATGCCCTTCAGCTTCCTGAGAGCCTGGGACATGAGGCGGGCCTGCTTGCCCACCTGGGCCTCCCCCATGTCACCTTCGAGCTCATCCCTGGGGACCAGGGCGGCCACCGAGTCCACCACTATGACGTCCACGGCCCCGCTGTTTATCAAGTTCTCAGCTATCTCCAAGGCCTGCTCACCGTAATCGGGCTGGGATATGTAGAGGTTCTCCACGTCCACACCTAAACTCTTGGCGTACTTGGGGTCCAAGGCGTGCTCGGCGTCTATGAAAACCGCTACACCGCCCCTCCTCTGTGCTTCCGCTATCACGTGCAGGGCTATGGTCGTCTTCCCTGAGGACTCCACACCGAAGATCTCCACTATCCTGCCCCGAGGTATCCCGCCTATACCCGTGGCTATGTCCAAGGCAAGGGAACCTGTAGGTATTACCTCTACCTTTACCGTCTCAGCAGCCTTGAGGGGCATTATGGCCCCCTTCCCGAACTTCTTCTCTATGCTCGCTATGGAAGCTTCGAGGGCCTTCCTCTTCTCGGCTGGGATCCTCTCTACTGTTTCCTGCGCCATCTCATACCTCCACCACTCTCGGCACCACGAAGAACCCTCCCTCCTTCTCGGGGGCGTTCATAAGGGCCTCCTCCTGCGACAGGGACTCCCCCGGTTCATCCTCCCTCATAGGTGTAGTTTCGGCCCTTTCAATATAAGGATCCACCCCTTCCGTGTCAAGATCCCCAAGCTGCTGAACGAACCTCAGTATATCGCCCAGCTGGGACCTGAACATCTCCACCTCATCCTCAGACAGACTCAGCCTGGCGAGGTGCGCTATCCTCTCCACCCACTCTCTGTCTACCATAGGTATTAATATAAACGGAGATCAGGCAGGAACACACACAGAAG
>WFOY01000024.1 GCA_015487835.1 Aquificaceae bacterium | reverse complement strand
GCTCACGTGCCTACCTTCGTATACGAACTTCTCGTAGCACTCGTCGGAAATTATGAGTATGTTCCTCTCGACGCAAAGCTCCGCAATTTTTCTTAGCTCCTCCTCCGGGTAGACGGCACCCGTCGGGTTGTTGGGCGAGTTGAGGATGAGAATTTTGGTCCTTTCGGTTATATATCCCTCGAGAAGGTCCGCCCTCAGGAAGAAACCCTCCTCCTCACTCAAGGGGACCTCGACCGGAACACCTCCGAGGATGGTAACCTGCTCGGGGTAGGTCACCCAGTAAGGTGAGGGTATTAGGACCTCGTCTCCCTCGTTGAGGACCGCTGTAAGTATAAGGAAGAGGACCATCTTCGAACCTGTGGAGACAACGATCTCCGAAGGCTTATACTCTACACCGTTCTCTTTTAGGAGTTTTTCCGCTATCGCTTCTCTCAGCTCAGGTATTCCTGCTGAGGGTGCGTATTTTGTCTTCCCTTCTTTGAGAGCCTTCTCGCACGCCTCCTTTATGAACTCAGGGGTGTCGAAGTCAGGTTCTCCTGCACCGAAACCTACAACGTCTACTCCTTTGCTCCTTAGCTCTTTGGCTTTGGCTGTTATTGTGAGCGTTGCTGAAGGCTTTAGCTTGGCTACCCTTTTGGATAACATAGGGAAATTATAGCCTACACGAGACCCTCCTTCACGAGAAGCTCAGCTATCTGGACAGCGTTCGTCGCAGCCCCCTTCCTTATGTTGTCCGCAACCACCCACATGGCAAGTCCCGGCTCAAAAGCAAGATCTTTCCTTATCCTCCCGACGAAGACCTCGTCCCTCCCTTGAACGTCTACAGCCAAAGGATAGATATCCCTCTTCGGATCGTCCAAAACTACGACGCCGGGAGCTTTCGAGAGGACCTCCCTCGCCTCTTCGGGGGATATATCCCTCTTGGTTTCTATGTGGACAGCCTCCGAGTGTCCGTAAAATACCGGGACCCTGACGCAGGTTGCTGAGACCTTTATGTTCTCGTCGTGCATTATCTTCCTCGTCTCGTTTACCATCTTCATCTCCTCTTTTGTGTAGCCGTTTTCCATGAAGACGTCTATCCTCGGGACCACGTTGAAGGCTATCCTCTTCGGTATGTGCTTGGGGTCCGGAAAATCTCTCCCCTCGCACCAAGCTCTGGTCTGGTCTTCCAGCTCCCTTATCGCCTTTGCCCCCGCTCCCGAGACCGACTGGTATGTGGCGACGAATACCCTGTTTATCCCAGCCCTGTCGTATATCGGTTTTAGAGCAACAACCATCTGTATTGTGGAGCAGTTTGGGTTAGCTATTATCCCCTTGTTCTTGAAGATCTTTACGTCTTCCGGGTTCACCTCGGGAACCACGAGTGGGACCTCAGGGTCCATCCTCCAAGCTGAGGAGTTGTCTACGACGACGGCACCGTCCGAGGCGAACCTCGGTGCGAACTCTCTGCTAACACCAGACCCTGCTGAGAAGAGGGCTATGTCTATGCCCTTGAAGGAACCTTGCTTTGATAGGGCTTTCACCTCGTGTTCTTCTCCCTTGAAGATGAGCCTCTTTCCTTCCGATCTTTCAGAGGCGAAGAGGACTATCTCGTCAACGGGGAAGTTCCTCTCTTCGAGGACCTTCAAGAACGCCCTTCCTACCTCACCCGTCGCTCCTACGACAGCTACCCTGTAGCCCATGAGAAAATTATACATATGGGGAAGGTCCTCGTCCTATACGACTCGAGGACTGGAAACACGAAGAGGATGGCGGATCTTGTGGCTGAGGGGGCAAGGTCAGTTCCCGGAACCGAGGTCAGGCTAAAGCACGTCGACGAGGCGACCAAAGAGGACGTCCTCTGGTGCGACGGCATAGCGGTTGGATCTCCGACCAACATGGGTCTCGTCTCATGGAAGCTGAAGAGGTTCTTCGACGAAGTCTTAGGGGACCTCTGGGGTGAGATAGACGGGAAGATAGGCTGTGCCTTCTCCTCCTCTGGAGGTTGGGGAGGCGGGAGCGAGATAGCCTGCATGTCCATTCTGACGATCCTCATGAACTTCGGCTTTTTGGTCTTCGGTGTTACCGACTACGTGAGCGACGACCTCACCCTCCACTACGGAGCTGTCCTCGAGGGGAAGCCGAAGAGCAAAGATCAGGAGGAAGCCTGCAGGAGGCTGGGAAGGAGGCTCGCCCAGTGGGTAGCCATATACGTGGACGGGAGGAGGGATCTGATAGAGGAGGTGAAAAAGGAGGCGGGAGGCTGATCAGTCGAAGAACCTGACGATCCTGTAGTAGGTGTCCCTCTGAGCCGGGATGAAACCCGCCTCCTTTATAGCTCGGACCATGTCCTCGACCTTCGGGATCTTTACCTTGAAGTTCGTGGAGGATATCACGTTCTCCTCGATCATAACCGATCCGAGGTCGTTGGCTCCGAAGTGGAGTCCCACCATGCCAACCTGCATGGTCTGGGTGACGTGGGAGCTTTGGATATTTTCGAAGTTGTCGAGGAATAT
>WFOY01000023.1 GCA_015487835.1 Aquificaceae bacterium | reverse complement strand
TCCCTGTTATCTGCCCCCACGCACCCTACACCTGCTCCCCAGACACCTTGAGGAAAGCCAAGGAGATCGCGGAAGACCTCGGTCTTTACCTCCACATACACGTAGCTGAGACCAGGGGTGAGGTCGAGAGGATAAGGGAGGAGTTCGGGAGGACGCCTGTCAGCCACCTTGAGAGCATAGGCTTTCTGTCAGATAAGGTCCTCTGCGCCCACATGGTCTACCTCACCGACGAAGAGGTAGAGATAGTAAAAGAAAGGAATGTCAAGGTAGCCCACTGTCCCGAGAGCAACCTGAAGCTCGCCTCAGGGATAGCACCCATACCCGAATACGTGAGGAGAGGTGTTCACGTCTGCCTCGGGACGGACGGTTCAGCCTCCAACGACAACTTAGACATGATCGAGGAGACCTCAACTATGGCGAAGCTTCACAAAGGTGCTACCTTGGATGCTAAAGCCATGGACGCGAGGACTGCCCTCAGGATAGCTACTGAGAACGGCTTCTCCGCAGTCGGCATAAAGGCTGGTAGGGTGGAGGAAGGCTACGAGGCGGACCTGATCCTGATAAACCCCGACTCCCCCCACCTCCAGCCCCTATACGACCCTGTGGCCCAGGTGGTTTACTCTGCCAAGTCCTCGGACATAGAGACGGTGATCTGCAAGGGAAGGGTCCTCATGGAGAAGGGAGAGGTGAAGACCTTAGACGAGGAGAGGGTCCTCTACGAGGCCAAAAGGTGGGGTGAGAGGATAAGTGGCTTTTTGAGGAAGGCATGAAGAAGGACCTCACACACCTGCTGAGAAAGGAGGAGCCCCTACAGGGTTTTGAGGACCTAAAGTCCGCCAAGGAGTATCTGGCGAGGTACCTCCTCAACTACATAAACCTCGAGCTTCAGGGACTCCCTAAGGAGGAGTGGGAAAGGACGGTGAGGACCTGGGTGAGGATAGTTGGCTTTGGCAAGAGCCTGATCTCCAAGAGCGAGACAGAGAGGAGAGATATATACAGGAGATACAACTTCAACATGATGATGGAGGGGATAGCGGAGGACGTGAGGAGGACCGTTATGGGTCTCATGAGGCTTGGCCTCGTAAGGAAAGAGGATCCTCCCGACAGGATCCTCCTGAAGGCTGTAGATCTCGTGATCGGGGAGGAGGATCTTCTGAGGACCTGGGACCTTGACCCAGATGTGGTCCGTTTCCTGCGTGATCAACTCTCCGAAAAAAAGAAATAAATTACAAAAGGTTATGAGGATAGCGGTTGGTATGAGCGGTGGCGTGGACAGCAGCGTCACCGCCCTTCTGCTTAAGGATCAGGGGCACGAGGTCATAGGTGTTACTCTGAGGTTCCACACCGTCGAGGCCTGTGAGATCGAGGGGACCCACCACATCTGCTGCTCCCCTGAGGACGTGAGGGACGCTGCGAGGGTTGCCAAGAGGCTGGGCATCCCCCACATCACCTTGGACTGGGAGAGGATATTCAAAGATAGAGTGATCAACTACTTCGTGGAGGAGTACCTCAAGGGAAGGACCCCAAACCCCTGTGCTGTCTGCAACAGGGAGGTGAAGACTGGCTTTTTAGCGAGGTATCTCAGGGAGGTTGCTGAGATAGACTTCCTCGCCACAGGTCACTACGCGAGGATAGAGGAGGTGGAGGGTTTGGGGCGTGTTATAAGGAGGAGTATCGACAGAAGGAGGGACCAGTCCTACTTTCTCGCCCTCGTGAGGAGAGAGGACCTTGACCTTCTGATCTTCCCCTTGGGGAACATGACCAAGGAGGAGGTGAGGGAGATAGCGGAGAAGGCTTGTCTCGAAGTGGCAAGGAAGAGGGACGCCCAGGAGGTCTGCTTCCTTATGGGAAGGTCCCCAGGGGAGTACTTAGAGGAGAGGGTGGGAAGGAGGGAAGGTGTCATAAGGCACGTATCTGGTAAGGTCTTAGGGAGGCACGGGGGAATCTTCCACTTCACGATCGGTCAGAGGAGAGGTCTTGGGGTCTCCTGGGAGAGACCCCTCTACGTTATAGACATAGACCCAGACACAAACACCGTTCTCGTGGGTGAGGAGGAGTTCCTCTACAGCGACACGCTCCTTGTGAGGGACATCAACCTCCACGTCCCCATGGAGAGGTGGTCTGGTGTCTCGGCCCAGATAAGGTACAGGAGCGATCCCGTTCCTGTTGAAAGGATCGAGAGAACTTCCGATGGGTATAAGGTCAGGTTCTCAAGGGAGGTAAGGGGTATAGCGCCTGGCCAGGTAGTGGCCTTCTACATGGGAGACGTGCTACTTGGGGGAGGAATAATAGAGGCTCCTTTGGATGAGGGATAAGGGGAGGCTGGTTGCCTTTTCCGTCTTACTGGCTTTCGGCATACTTGGTAACCTGGTCAGTCTTGAGCTCTTCTTCGATAAGCTGAGCATAATCTTCGGTAGCATCTTCCTCTTCATAGCCCTCGATGTCCTCGGCTTCTATATGGCCCTCCCAATGGCCGTTATACTGTCTCTTCAGGTTCAGATACTGTTTCAGAACCCATGGGTATCCTTCGCCTACCTCCTGGAGTTCTTCGTCGTTGCCCTGCTGAGATGGAGGGGGATAAACCTGATCACCGCCGACTGGGTGTACTGGGTCTTCGTTGGATTTCCGGCCCTGTTCTTCACTATGACAGAGGTGGAGGGGATTGACAGGCTCACAGCTGCCACGGTATCGCTTAAGTTCGGGGTGAACGGGATCCTGAACGTAACGGTGGCCAGCCTCGTGGTCCTCCTGTACAGAGGTGTGCTGAAGAGGCAAGCGGAGATAACCTTCAGGTACGCGGTATTCGTTTCCCTGGTCATAGTCGGTGTCGCCCCCCTTTTCATAAAGGCCGTTTACGATTCCAAGCAGGAAGAGAGGAGGATGATAGATACGGTGAAGAGTGACATGGAGACCATAACCAGGAACATAAGGAACCAGCTCCTCTACTGGCTCGACATACACTACTCGGCGGTGAGGGAGCTTGCCAACAGACTCCTCGTGTGGGGACCCAATAACAGAGATCAGCTCCAGAGGGACACGGAGGCCATAAGGAGGTCTTTCAACGAGTTTCACGCCTGCTACATAGCGGACAAGGACGCGACGGCTATAACCTTCTACCCGGTTGTCAACCCTGCGGGTAGGTACATGATAGGGACCAACTTCAACTACAGACCCTACTACAAGAAGATGAAGGCCACCTACAGGCACGTGTTCACCCAGGTGTTCATAGCCAAGTTCGCCCTGCGTCCAGTCGTCGGCATAGCTGTACCGGCGGTCAAGGGAGGCGAGTTCATAGGATACGCCTACTGCGGACTAAACCTGGATCACGCCAGGAAGCTGATAGAGGAGTTCTCCCTAAAGAAAGGCGTTTACATAACCCTGGTTGACTCTAACGGCAAGGTGATCACCTCCTCCTTCAAAGAACTCAAACCACTTCAAACCTTCGATCCCGGAGAACTCAGACCCATAAAGGGTGGGCTGACCCTGTCCATGAAGGGTCCTGGGGAGGTCTTCTTCTTCAAGGAGGAGAAGTTGAGGGATGACGTTCCCTGGAGCGTGGTCGCCCAGATCTCGGTAAAGCCATACAGGGACAGCCTCTTCGCCTCCCTGGTAAACCACTTCACCTCCATATATCTGATGACCCTGGTAGCCTTCGTGCTCGCCAGGTTCCTGGGTGGTATGATATACAACCCCATATCCAAGCTGTCAGCGTCCATATCCGAGATAGCCAAGAACATAGAGAGGAACCCCAGGATAGAACTTCCTCACGTGAACATAAAGGACCTGGAAGTCCTGACGAACGCCTTCTACAACCTGGCTAGAAAGGTGGTCTCCTACACGGAGAGCTTGAAGAGAAAGGCTTACTACGATCCCTTGACGGATCTGCCAAACAGGACCCTTCTAAGGGACAGGATAAAGCAGGCCATAGCCTCGGCCAGGAGGCAGAACACCAAGGTGGCCGTCCTGTTCATAGATCTGGATTACTTCAAGACGGTCAACGACACTTACGGCCACGAGGTAGGGGACAGGATACTCGTCCAGGTGGCGAGAAGGCTGATCTCCGTCTTTAGAGAAACGGACACCATAGCCAGGTTCGGTGGTGACGAGTTCGTGGCGGTGATAACCAACGTCAGAGAGGTGAGCGAGGTTATAGCTATGGCGGAGAGGATCCTAAGACTCTTCGAATCGCCCTTCGAAGCTAACGGGGACGACGTGTACCTGTCCGCCTCCATAGGGATCACCTTCTACCCGGACAACGGTATGGACCCGACCACCCTCATAAAGAACGCGGACATGGCCATGTACAGGGCCAAGGAGGAGGGCAAAAACAGCTTCGCCTTCTTCAACGAGGAGATGAACAGAAAGGCCATGGAGATCCTGACCATAAAGAGCAGGATCCACAAGGCCATGGACAGGGGGGAGTTCACCCTCTACTTCCAGCCCATATACAGGATAGAGGACGTCTACCTCGTTGGCATGGAGGCCCTGATCAGGTGGGAGAGCCCAGACCTTGGAATCTACGAGCCCTCCAAGTTTATAGGTGTGCTTGAAGACCTTGGCATGATAAGAGAGGTGGGTGTGTGGGTTATGCGGGAGGCTTTCAGTACCGCAAGGGAGTGGTACAGTAAGTATGACGTCCAGGTGAGCGTAAACGTATCCCCGAGGCAGTTCACTGACAGAAAGTTCCTCGAAAGGACGGTTGCTGTGATCAAGGAGACAGGGTCTGACCCATCGTCGGTCATCCTGGAGATAACCGAAAGCTCACTGATGTACAACCCCGAGGAGTCCGAGAGGGTTCTAAAAAGGCTAAAGGCCTTAGGCTTCAAGGTTGCCATAGATGACTTTGGTATAGGCTACTCCTCCCTTGCTTATCTTAAACGTCTCCCCGTTGATATCATCAAGATAGACATTTCCTTTATCCAGAACATCGCCTCAAATCCTATAGACAGGGCCGTCGTGTCCGCTGTGGTCGAGCTGTCCAGGTCGCTGAACCTAAGGACAGTGGCCGAAGGCGTGGAGGACCCCAAGCAGATGAGCATCCTTGAGAGCCTCGGGTGTATGTACGCCCAGGGTTTCCTCCTCG
>WFOY01000022.1 GCA_015487835.1 Aquificaceae bacterium | reverse complement strand
TGCTCGAGGAGGAGACCATAACAGACGAGAGAAGGACCAAGTGGAAAACCCTTAAAGACTTGGAGGTCCACCACTTCATACCCTTCGTGACCATACTCGCGGTGGCCTTCATAATGGGGCTCTATCCGTCCCCCTTCGTTAAGATATTCACCCACACGGCCAGGATGGTTCTGGGAGGCTAGCTGTGAACTGGAACGCCCTGCTTCCAGAGCTGGTGCTATCTATCGGGGTACTTCTGGTGTTTACCCTCGAGATACTCATGAAGGAACGCCACCAGAGAACGCTGAGCTTGGTTGCCTTCTTAGTCTTAGTGGCCTCAGCCTTCTCCGTCTTCTTCGTCAACTACCCGGCTAGGACCCTCTTCGACGGGTTCTCGGTGGACGGCTACAACCTATTGGCCAAGTTCTTGATGATAGCTGTGACTGGGCTTGTCCTGATCTCTTCTTACGACTACTTCTCCAAGAAGGGATCCCCTTATGGGGAGATACCCTACCTCTACCTGATAGCTCTGCTCGGCTTCATGGTCATGATCTCCTCCGAGAACCTGGCGATCGTATTCGTCGGCCTTGAGCTCGCCTCGATAACCATGTACATACTCGTGGGCCTGTTCAGGAGGGAGTACCTATCGAAGGAGGGGGCCTTCAAGTACCTGGTAATAGGAACCACGGGAACCTCCATGTTCGTCTTAGGATCGGCCCTCGTTTACGGTTCCACAGGGACCATAACCCTCTCCGCTAAGAACACGGGAGATCCCATATTCGCCCTTGGGGTCTTGTTCCTCATATCCGCCTTAGCCCTCAAGGTATCGGCGGTGCCCTTCCACTTCTGGACACCCGACGCCTACGAGGGAGCACCCACACCCACCACCTCGTTCCTGGCCACCGTTCCCAAGATAGGGGTTTACTTCCTGTTCGTGAAGCTGACCATATACCTCTTCTCCACATTACCCTCCTGGAAGGTGGTCCTCGCTGTGATAGCCGTGGCCTCCATGTTTTACGGAAACCTGATGGCTTACGTCCAGAGGAGTGTGAAGAGGCTCCTCGCTTACTCCTCCATAGCCCACGCGGGCTACTTCACGGTCGCCCTCACCTCAGTGGACAGGGTCCTGATCTCGGCGCTCCTATTCTACGTAGTGGCCTACGCCGTAGCCACCCTGGGGGCCTTCACGGTGCTCTCCGTACTGGAGAAGAAGGAGGGGTGGACCCACAGCTTCACGGACTTCAAAGGCCTCTTCAGGGAACATCCCGTTCTCGCCTCGATGCTCGCCCTATTCCTGTTTGCCCTCATAGGCATACCCCCGATGGCTGTCTTCGTGGGAAAGCTGGCCATATTCATGGGTCTTGTAAAGATCGAGATGTTCCCGTTGGCTGTCCTGTTCGCCCTTGCGAGCGTGATATCGGCGGGTTACTACATAAAGGTTATAGTTTACATGTTTCTGCACGATAAGGAGAGAGGGTATGGAGGTGTGGAGGTCTCGGCGGGAGAGTCCCTTACCTTGGTGGTGACATGCTTCGGAGTGATCCTGCTGGGACTGTTCCCTGGGACCCTTATAGGCTTGCTGTTGAGGTTCTTGTAGGTATCCTCATGGCCTGGACCCTCCCCTTTGGGTCCGACTATATAATTAAGCTGAGGTCCGAGGGGGAGGAACCTCCCTCTGGGTACGAGATAGTGAAAAGGTACGGACCCTACCTCCTGGTCAGAATGCCCCTAGAAGGTCTTAGGCACCTCTCCACCCATCCGTCCGTCGAGTACGTGGTTCCCGATGTTGAGCTGAGGGCCTTCAGGGTTCCCAACGACCCAAAGTATCAGGACCAGTGGGGCCTTCCCATGGTAAGGGCCGAGAAGGCCTGGGATCTCAACACGGAATGCCAGACCGTTGTCGTAGCTATCCTCGACACAGGTGTGGACTACGACCACGTGGATCTTAAGGACAACCTGTGGAGGAACGAAGCCGAGTGCTCTGGGAGACAGGGTGTTGACGACGACAACAACGGTTACAAGGACGACTGCTACGGCTACGACTTCGTGAACGACGACGGGGACCCTATGGACGACAACGGGCACGGCACGGCTGTGGCTGGGATCGTTGGTGCTGTGGGAAACAACTCTGAGGGTGTTGCCGGTATCTGCTGGCGGGCCAAGATCATGGCCGTGAAGATACTCGGTGCTGACGGTTCTGGGACGACGCTGGGTCTGGTAGCTGGCGTAAAGTACGCGGTCGACAACGGGGCGAAGGTCATAAACCTGAGTCTGGGGACCTGCCCTGCGGGCTGGGGCGGGTGCCCCGATCAGATAGACACGACAGCCTTTAGGGACGCCATAGAGTACGCCCTCCGGAGGGGCGTCATGATCATAGCCGCCGCTGGGAACGAGGGTGTGAACACGGACACCTATCCAGTCTACCCTGCTTCCCTCACGGGGGACTACACCAACCTCATAAGCGTCGCCTCGGTGGACTCGGACGGGAGCCTGTCCAGCTTCTCAAACTACGGCGAGAAGACGGTGGACGTGGGCGCGCCGGGAGGTTTTGACGCCGACGGCAGAAGCGTTCTTACCACAAGCCTTGGAAACACCTACAGCTACTTTGCAGGGACCTCCATAGCCACCGCCTTTGTAGCCGGCGAGGTGGCCATGATCAGAGCCCTCTACCCTAACATGGACATACCCTCGATCGAGGCAACAGTCCTGACTAACGTGACCTCAGTCCAGTCCCTGTCCGGTAAGGTGAGGAGCGGCGGCTACATAGACCTATACGGGTCCGTATCTGGTGCTGTGAGGGATCCCCAGGCCACAGAACCTTCAAGGTCAAGAGGTGGCGGCGGAGGAGGAGGTTGCTCGACGGGGTCTGTCCAGACCCTTATTATATTGGTCCTTCTTCTGCTAAGGCCTCTCATCAGGAAGGTTCTTTCTGTGTCTGTAGTAACCCCAAACAAGGATCCCAAGGGCTATCAGGAGTATAACCGGGATCAGGGCCACGCCTAAGATCAGGGCTAGGGCGGTGAGAAAACCCAGTATGAACCCAAGTATGAACATAAACAGGCAGCTTAAGATCATAGGAAATAAAATATAACAGTCATGATGAGGATAGCGGTTCTCGGGTCCACCGGATCCGTTGGAACCCAAACCCTTGAGGTGGTTGAGAGGTTTCCTGATGAGATAGATCTCGTGGCCCTCGTGGCAAGGCGTTCCTCGGACAGGCTCCTCGAGCAGGCTGTAAAGTTCAGGCCTAAGATCGTGGTGAGCTACGAGGAACCTGATAAGGACTGGATATCCTCCCTCCCGGATGGGACCGAGTATATGAAGGGCGATGAGGGTCTGATGGCAGCCATATCGCTGGCAGACAGAGTGATGAACGCGGTCTCCGGGGTAAGCGGTATAAAGCCTGCCTACTACACCCTCAAGGAGGGGAAGACCCTCCTTGCCTCTAACAAGGAGTCCCTAATATGCTTGGGGGACATGGTCAGAAAGTCCAGGAACAGGATAATACCCGTTGACAGCGAGCACAACGCCCTATTCCAGATCCTTGAAAAGGTAAACAGGGCCGAAGTGAGGACCGTTTACCTGACCGCATCCGGAGGACCCTTCAGGAACTGGACCCTCGAGGAGATGAGGACCGCCACCAAGGATCAGGCCCTCAACCACCCCCGCTGGAACATGGGTGCCAAGATAACGGTGGACTCAGCCACTCTTATGAACAAAGGCTTTGAGATGCTCGAGGCTGTGAACCTCTTTGACCTGGATCTTGACACCGTTAAGGTGATCATACATCCCCAGAGCGTTGTTCACGGGATCGTCGAGCTGGTGGACGGGACGTTCATCATGCACACCTCCGCAACGGACATGAGGGTGCCCATACTCTACGCACTCTTCTACCCGGAGAGGAAGGCCTCCCCCTTCGGCAGGTCCGACCTCGTCTCCCTCTCACCTATAGAGTTTGAGCCTGTCGATCAGGAAAAGTTCAGGGCTCTCTACCTGGCCAGATGGGTGGGTGAGATGGGAGGTGCGTACGTGCCGGTACTCGTCGGGGCCGATGAGGAGGCCGTAAACCTATTCCTGGATGAGAAGATAGGATTCCTTGACATAGTGGACCTGATCGAGAGGACCCTCTCCGAGGTGAACATACCCGACCCGGAGACCGTTGACGACATTTTAGATGCCGTGGAGTGGGCCAGGAGGAAGGTCAACGAGATCTACGAGAGAGAGTATGCAGGAAGGCTATAGAGGGGATCCCCCAGAGGGCCGAGGAGAGTAAAAGGAAGGAGTGGGCAAGAAAGCCTGCCCTTATACCTGTCTCTATATCGACGCCGAGGGATCTCAAAGGGACGAGAAATCCCGTCTCGTAAGTCCCGTAGCCGGCTACGCCGTGGAGGGGAAGCACCGTCGTAAGCTCTCCCCCTGTGAAGGCTGCTACAGACCTGACGAGGTCCATCCCCCAGATCTGGGAGGTTAGAAGGTACACGGACGCGAACTTGAGTAAGAAGGTCGCCGTTGATAGGGAGGCCACCTTGAGGGACAGGGATAGGGTGAGGTTCTCCTTTAAGAAACCTCTCAGATCAGACAACCTACCCCTTTCGGGCAGGACCAGGTAGGCTTTAGGAACCACGATCACCAGGAAAATGCAGGCGGAGACACCCAGAAGACCCAGGAAGGGATCTTTGAGAAACAGAAGGCTAACAGCTAAGGTGAAGATCATCCCCATGAGGTCGTACACCCTCGCCACAAAGAAGGACCAGAGGGACACTTTAAGGCTCACACCAATTTTATTCGCGTAGTAGAACCAGCTCAGATCCCCTGTTCTCGCGGGGAGCAGGTTGTTGAGAAACACGTTGGCAGAGTTTATCAGGGTTACATCCAGCAGGTTTATGTCTCTCAGTATAACCTTCCACCTCAGCGACCTCGTGATGTGGCTCGCCGAATAAAAGAGGAAGGAGGCCACAGCTATTCCCGGAGTGAGGGCCTTAAGGTCACCTATCACCCGATCCAGGGGAACTACCCAGACCAGAACCGCAAAGAAGGCGGAGCTTATGAGTAGGCCTGTGAGAAGCTTTAGCTTCAACCTTCCGGCGGGACGTCATGTATGACGATCGGTTTGCCTGCCCAGGTAGAGAGTATGTCTATGGCCACTTGAACGCCTGATCCCGCCGCCGCTGTGAACATGGAGCTAACCCCAGCGAGGAGGCCTACCACGTAGAGTCCGTCCCTGACCCTGTAGTTTCCGTCGTGGACCACCATCACCCTTCCAGGCTTTGGGGATCTTGGGTTGTCCACCACCTTGACCCCAAGACCCTCTATATCGAACCTGTGGAAACCCGTCGCTAAGACGAGGAACTCGGACTCGAACTCAGCCCCCTTCTCGGTGAAGACCCTGAAGCT
>WFOY01000021.1 GCA_015487835.1 Aquificaceae bacterium | reverse complement strand
TATCTTGGCCATGGTTCACCTCCGACCTATTGAATTATATACCATCAGGTCAGCCGTAATCTCGTTGGCGAGGATCATGAACTCCTCCTTTATAGCGAGACCCTCCTCGGCTGGTTCGAAGAACTCCCTCATGTGATCGGGGACCAGATTCTCAGGTATGCCGGTCCTGAGCCTCAGCCTCAGCATGATCCACTCCTCGAACTTGTCCTCCTCGGAGAGTTTTACACTGACCCCAACAGGTCTCCTGCCGGAGAGGACTGAATCCACGTAAGCCTTTATGTTCCTCACGTTCCCGTATCTCACCGATTCCAAGAAACCCCAGGCGGAGACGCCAAGACCCACGAACTCCTCCATGGTCCAGTAGAGGAAGTTGTGTTTGCACTCCTTACCGGGCTTTGCCCAGTTCGAGATCTCGTACCTCACGTAGCCAATATCCTTCAGCCTTCTCCAGAGGAGGTCGTGGAGATCACGGATCCTATCCTCGTCAGGCGCTTTGAGTTCTCCGGTCAGGATCTTGGACCCTAAGGGTGTCCCCTCGTAGGGGGTGAGCAGGTAGGCGGAGACGTGGTCTGGTCTCAGGTACTCTATGACCTTAAGGTCCGCCTCCAGGTCACCGGGTTCCTGACCTGGGTAGCCGTATATGAGGTCCACGTTCACGGAGAGGTCTGATGACATGGCGGAGAGGACGGCTTCTATGGCCCTTTGGGGTGTGTGGGTCCTCCCGAGGACAGAGAGGCCCTTCTCTGTGAAGCTCTGGACTCCAAGGCTCACCCTGGTGAAGCCTGCGTCCCTGAGTTTCCTGAATTCTTCCTTCCCGTAATCTTCAGGGTTGCACTCCACGGTCACCTCTTCAACAGAGGAGAGGTCAAAGACTCTACTAAGGCCCTCCACTATCCTTGAGAGGTCTTCAGGCCTCAGCCTCGAAGGGGTTCCTCCCCCGAGGTAAAGGGTCTCAAGTCTTGTGGGTGTGTCCCTGTAGAGGTCTGCTTCCTTGAGGAGTATGTCTACGTACTCCTCGGGACTCACGGGACTCTCAACGAGGGAGTAAAAGTCACAGTAAGGACACCTCTTAGAGCAGAAGGGTATGTGGACGTAGAGGCCCTTTACCATCACTCATAATTTACTTCGGACCTAAGGAGGGGAACGGAGGTTTTATAGTCTCTGTATATACTCTGCAGGATACCAACGAGTATGCTGAAGGTTATGAAGGCGCTGCCTCCGAAGCTCACGAAGGGGAGCGGTATCCCAACAACCGGGAAGAGGCCGAGGGTCATCAGTATGTTCACCCCGTACTGGAAGAGGAAGAGTGAAAAAACACCAACCACAAAGAGAGTCTCTGAAGTTGCCACCGTGAACCTGGTGTAGCTGAGGATCCTGTAAAGGAACAGGGCGATCAGTAGGACCAAGGTAACGGACCCCAAGAAACCGATCTCCTCCCCTATGAGGGAGAATATGAAGTCGGTGTGGACCTCAGGCAGGAACATGAGCTGGGACTGGGTTCCTTTGGTGAGACCCTTACCTGTAAGACCTCCCGAACCGATGGCTATTACAGACTGGATAAGCTGGTAACCGCTACCAAGGTAGTCGCTGTAAGGGTCTATGACCGCGAGGATCCGCTTCTTCTGGTAGTCCTTTAGCATGTCCCAGAGAAAAGGTAAGGAGGCGACGGCGAGGGTGCCCACCAGAACAAGGTACCTGACCGGAACACCTCTCGCAAAGATCATAGCAAGGAGGGGAACGAGGTATGCGGTCGTCGTGCCAAGGTCAGGCTGTTTGAAGGTGACCACAGCGGGGATGGCGAAGGCGAGGATGAGGAGCAGTATCTTTCTGTCCCTCAAGCTCTTTACAAGGGGGAGGAGGCAGGCGGAGAGGAGGATAAGAGACATCTTCATGAACTCGGAGGGCTGGATGTTTATGAAGCCGAGACTGAGCCACCTCTTGGCCCCGTAAACCTCCTTCCCCGCAACGATCACGAGGACCAGCAGGAACAGGTTAAAGAGGTATATGTAGAGAGAGAGATCCAGGAAGTTTCTGAACTTCTCCCTGGAGAGGAGGAAGATCAGGACCCAACCGAGTGCCATGTATAGCAGATGCTTTTTAAAGAGAGGAAGGTTACCTTCGCTCTTGAGGGCGCTGTAAACCGCAAATATGCTGAACACCTGGATCAGGGCCAGGACCGTAAGGAGGAACCAGTCCAGATCTCTAAGTGCCGCCAGAGATCGCATTAACAACCCTCACCTTGTCACCCTCCTGGACGTAGTCCTCCTCTGATATGACCTCGTCGTTCCTTATGACGATCGAGGAGAGAGGGGAGAGGCCAAGGTGCCTGAGGAGGTCCTTCGCCTTGATCTTCTCCCCCGGAACCTCTACCTCCTTTCCCCTGTACACCACCTTTATGGGCATCTTGATGTATCTGATTCTACCTCATCTATAGCGTCGAGAAAAGCCTCAAAGGGTCCCATGTTTCTCATGGCCACACCCTTGGGTCCCTTGAACTTGAGCCTCCCGAACATCATGGCCTTCATGGGCCCGTACTCCTTCCTGCCCATCTCCATCCACCTCTTGGTGTCCGCGTACATGAGGAAGTCGTCCTTGGTCCTCTCGTCCTTAGCCCAGCCGCCGTAAACACAGGTGGCCTTCCCGTTCTCGTTCCTTATGGTGAGCTGGATCTGCTTATCCTTTGAACAGTCCTTCCTGTAGAGGAATATCTTCCTCTCCTGGACCTCGGTCCAGGACCCGCTGTTTCCGAGCTTCTCCACGAGATCGGGTGTGTTGTTCCACACCTCGCAGAAGGACCTGGCCCACTCACCGTCCATGAAAACGGGTGCCGAGAGGCTAACGGATCCGGCGACCAAGAGACCTGCGAGAATTCCCTTCATGGCTTCCACCCCCTTCCAGGTTTTTATCTATTAAAAAGTCCGAGGGTCACCTTCAGGATTAAGATCTTTTAATGATTTCAAAAGTTTTAAAAATATGCTAATACTCTTAATCCTCGTCGAGGAGGACCTCCCCGTCGATGCTGTAGTAGGGTGTCTCGAAGGAGGAGTAGTAGTAGGGTGTGTAGGCTACGAACTCCCCCGCACAGGTGTCCACACCCTTGAAGGCGGGTCTTATACCGAACTTCTCCCTGAGCTTTCTCACCTCCACCTCGGAGATACCCTTTATCTTCGCTATCTCTCTGTCGGCGTAACCCATCTCCTTCGCTCTTCTGAGGACATCCTGGTCCAGGTCTGAGTTCCTGAGGACCTCCTCGAACCTGACTATCTCCTCTATGTTGAAGAGGAACCAGGGGTCTATCTTAGTGTACTCGTATATCTCCTCTATGGAGTAACCCCTCCTTATAGCTTCTGCTATGTACCACAGGCGGTCCTCGTTGGGCACCCTGAGGCCCTTTACGAGGTCCTGGTTTGATACCTCCATCCTCGGGAAGGAGAGGCCGTACCTGTCGAGCTCCAAACTCCTTATGGCCTTGAGGAGGGCCTCCTTGAAGGTCCTGCCTATCGCCATCACCTCGCCCACCGACTTCATCATTGTGGTGAGGGTAGGGTCAGCCTCTGGGAACTTCCTGAAGTCGAATCTGGGGATTTTAACTACCACGTAGTCTATGGAGGGCTCGAAGGAGGCCGGGGTGAACTTAGTTATATCGTTCTTGAGCTCGTCGAGGGTGTAGCCTACAGCGAGCTTGGCCGCCACCTTCGCTATGGGAAAACCTGTGGCCTTGGAGGCCAAAGCGGAGGACCTGGAGACCCTCGGGTTCATCTCTATTACGTAGAAGTCTCCGTTCTCAGGGCTCACAGCGAACTGTATGTTGGAACCTCCCGTGTCCACGCCTATCTCCCTGATCACAGCTATCGCAGCGTCTCTTAGCATCTGGTACTCTTTGTCGGTCAGCGTCTGTGCAGGTGCTACTGTTATCGAGTCTCCCGTGTGGACACCCATAGGGTCGAAGTTCTCTATGGAGCAGACTATTATCACG
>WFOY01000020.1 GCA_015487835.1 Aquificaceae bacterium | reverse complement strand
GCCACGTTCCTCAGCAGGATCCTCGGCTTTGTGAGGGACGCGGTAATCGCCTACTACTTCGGGGCCTCCGTGATCTCGGACGCCTTCTTCGTCGCCTTCAGGATACCCAACAGCTTCAGGAGGATCTTAGGCGAAGGTGGCTTCAACGCGGCCTTCGTCCCCATGTACGTCAGATCGGTCGAGGAAGGTAGGGGGCCCATGTTCTTGGGTAAGGTTTTCCCCCTCTATCTCGCCGTATCCTGCGGTGTTACCCTCCTCGGGTCAGCAGGGGCTGGTGTGATCGTGCCTCTTATAGCACCGGGCATAGCTGGAACACCCACAGGAGAGCTCGCCGTCTTCATGGCGAGGTTCCTCTTCCTTTACCTGGTGCTCGTTGGACTCACCGCCCTCCTCATGGGGGTCCTGAACGCCCACGGGAGGTTCTTCGTCCCCGCCTTCTCTCAGGCGGTCTTCAACGGGGTGTTTGCCCTTACTCTTATCCTTGTTGCGGATCACTTTGGCTACAGAGCTCTCATCGCTGGGGTCCTGGTAGGTGGCGTTCTTCAGGTCCTAGTAAACGTCCCATCCCTTTTGTCTGCCGGGGTCAGAGTCAGGCTCGGTCCTCTTTGGGACAGTGAGGTGAGAACACTTGTCTCCAGGATGATCCCATCCCTCGCCGGGTTCGGTGTAGGTCAGATCTCCATACTCGTGGACACCTTCCTCGCCTCCTTTGTGGGGACAGGGACAATATCCTACCTATACTACGCCGGTAGGCTTTACCAGCTACCCTTCGGTGTGTTCTCGGTAGGTGTGGCAAATTCGCTCCTTACAGTTTTATCAGGTAGGGGGTCCAACAGGAGGAAGGACCTCACGGACGCCCTTAGGATAGTCATAACCTTCATGCTACCTGCGAGTGCTGGCCTCATCTGCCTATCCGAGAGCATAGTGAAGGTCGTGTACGGGAGAGGTAGTTTCACTGAGGAGGACGTCTCAAAGACCTCCCTGGTCCTCAGCGTATACAGCCTGGGTCTTCTATTTTTATCCCTCCAGAAGGTGACCTCCTCCTACTTCTTCGCCAAGGGTGACACGTGGACACCCCTCAGGGCTACCCTACTCACGGTCCTCTCAGAAGCTGCGCTGGCGTCTCTGTTCCTGTTCGTTATGGGCCTTGGGCTTCCTGGACTCCCCCTCGGGACAGCCCTCTCTTCTATATTTGGCTTCTCCTACCTCGTCCTCAGGATAGATAGGAGGCCTTCACCCAAGCCTATCGTTTCAACGGTCCTCAGGAGCGTAACCTCTACAGGTCTTATGGTCCTCTTCCTCGAGGTAACGGGAGACGTGATCTCAGACCCTATCCTCCAAGTTCTGATCCTGGTCCCCTCAGGATCCCTCCTCTACTTTCTCCTCCTCCTTCTTATGAGAGACCCCCTTCTCCTCAGCCTCCTTAAGGGCCTCGTTGAGAAGGTTGTAAAGTCTTGAGACCCTCCTCGAAGCCTCGTTCTTGTGGATCACCCCCTTGCTCGCCGTGTGGTATATTATGCTCACCACCTCGGGCAGGAACTCCTTGGCCTCCTCGATCTTACCCTCCTGGACCATCCTCCTGAACTTCCTTATGTAAGTTCTCATCCTCGAGAGGTGGTATCTGTTCCTCTCCCTTCTCTTCGCGTCCCTTCTCATGCGCTTGAGAGCTTGGCGCGTGTTCGGCATGACATTACCTCCTGCGGACCAGGTATTCTACCACACTTTGGGCTATAATTCTATAAACTCACCGCTGGAGGAGAGAGGATGGACCTATACGAGTACGAAGCCTACGACAAGATATTCAAGAAGTTCGGGATACCAGTCCCCAAGTACATGTTCGTGACGGAAGTGAACGAAGAGGTGGAGAACTTCGTCCGCCAACTCGGTGAGTGCGTGGTAAAGTCTCAGGTCCTCGTGGGAAAGAGGGGGAAGGCGGGCGCTGTGAGGTTATGTTCGAGTCCTGAGGAGGCGATCAAGGAGATCCAGAACCTCCTCAACTACCCCGTCTACGGTGAGAAGCCGATAGGCGTCCTCGTCGTCGAGAAGGCAAACATCCTAAAAGAACTCTACGCCTCGATCACCTACTCAACGGACCACAGGGCGCCGGTCCTCACCCTCAGCTTCGAAGGAGGCATAGACATAGAGGAGGTGGACCCCTCCAAGATAGGCATATATCCCATAAACCCACTCAAGGGTCTCTACCCCCACATGGTGAGGAACTACCTCCTCGAACTCGGCATGCCTAAGG
>WFOY01000019.1 GCA_015487835.1 Aquificaceae bacterium | reverse complement strand
TCCATGAGGAGCCTCTGGGTTTCCATGAGACCTATCTCCCAGTAGTTACCGGCGTTCTTGATGGAGGAGTAGGGTGAGGCTCCAGTTCCGCCTTCAGCACCGCTTATCTGGACTATGTCCGCATACGCCTTGGCGACTCCCGCCGCTATAGTCCCGACTCCGTGCTCCGCAACCAGCTTGACGCACACCCTCGCCTCCGGGTTAGCCTGCTTTAGGTCGTGAATGAGCTGGGCGAGGTCTTCTATGGAGTATATGTCGTGGTGGGGAGGTGGGGATATGAGGGTGACTCCCGGCTGGGAGTGTCTGAGCTTGGCTATGTATTCGTTTACCTTGTGTCCGGGTAGCTGACCGCCCTCTCCGGGCTTGGCACCCTGAGCTATCTTTATCTCTATGTCCTTGGCGGTAGCCAAGTAGGTGGGCGTCACTCCGAACCTTCCGCTGGCGACCTGCTTTATGGCGGAGTTCTTTATCGTCCAGTACCTCTTGGGGTCTTCTCCGCCCTCTCCGGAGTTGGACTTCATGCCCAGCCTGTTACATGCCTCCGCTATGACCTCGTGTGCCTCTGGTGAGAGCGCTCCCAGAGACATACCTCCCGTGACGAACCTCTTTAGGATCTCCTCTTCGGGTTCCACCTCCTCTATGGGTATGGGGTTGTCGGACTTTCTGTAGGAGAGGAGGTGTCTTATGAAGGTTGGGTGCTGGGAGTTGGCGAGCTCGGAGAACTTCTTGTAGTCCTCGTAGTCCTTGGTGTCAAGGAACTTATGCAGTGCCCTGACCACGTGGGGAGACCAGGCGTGGAACTCTCCGCCCTTCCTGAACTTCATGTCTCCGCCGTAGTCCAGCTTGGGCTCCTCCGTGTCGTAGGCGACGTTGTGTCTGGTGAGGGTGGCGAGCTCTATCTCCTCTATCCCGTCCGCCTCAAGGGTCACGGGCGTTCCCGTGAAGAACTTATCAACCACCTCCTTATTGAGGCAGACCGTATCAAATATCTGGGCGCCGTGGTAGGAGTTCAAGGTGGATATACCCATCTTGGACATTATCTTGAGGATCCCGTCCTCGAGGGCCTTCTTGTAGTTAAGGACTGCCTGTTCGTAGGGTATATCTATCTTCCCTGAGTCGCAGAGGTCCCTGATCACCTCGTATGCCAGGTAGGGATATACGGCGCTCGCCCCGTAGCCTATGAGGCAGGCTATCTGGTGAGTGTCCCTCGCCTCACCGGTCTCCACTATGAAGGAGACCCTCGTGGACAGACCGTGCCTTGCGAGATGCTTCACGCACGCAGCCACGGCGAGGAGGCTCGGTATTGCCACCCTGTACTTGCTTACGTACCTGTCGGAGAGTATGATTATCTCCGCTCCCTCCCTGACGGCCTCCTCCACCCTCCTCTGGAGGGTCTCTATGCCGAGCCTGAGGTCGTTTATGGGTATCTCCTCGTAGAGGGCGTCCATTATGAGTTCTGAGACCCTCCTCTCCCCGCACATGTCCTGGAACTCGACCACGTTGTAGCTCCTCTCCTTGGGGTAGCATATGGGGAGCCTCACCACCTTGAACTCCCTCTGCTCCTCTATGGCCCTCAGCTGGTAGTCGAGGAGTATGGGGGACTCTATCTGGAGCCTCTTGGCGTGATCGGGGGTCTCCTTTAGGAAGTTCCTCTTGTAGCCCAGGTTCATCTTGAGGGACATAACTATCCTCTCCCTTATTGGGTCTATGGGAGGGTTGGTGACCTGGGCGAACCTCTGCTTGAAGTACCTGAAGAGGAGCTGGGGCCTCTCGGAGAGAGGAGGCAGGGGTGTGTCGTCACCCATGGAGAAGGTGGGCTCCTTGGCTGTGGTCGCCATGTGCTGGATGACGTTCTTTATCTCCTCCTCCGTCCAGCCGAAGGCCACCATCTTCCTGACGCGATCGGGGTCCTCCTTCGGGGCCTGTAAGGTCTTCCCCTTGGTAAGTTCGGACACCCTGAGGAGGTACCTGTCTATCCACTCACCGTAAGGTTTTTGGTCGGCGAGGCTCTCGAGGATCTCCTCTGTCTTTCTTATCGTCCCCTCCTTCAGGTCCACGACGATCGTGTCCCCAGGACCGAGCCTGCCCTTCTCCTCAACTTTCTTGCTACCTATATCAACCATACCGACCTCTGAACCGAGTATAAGTACCCCCTCCTTCGTGAGGAC
>WFOY01000018.1 GCA_015487835.1 Aquificaceae bacterium | reverse complement strand
CCAAGGCCCCAGCCCCCTGCAAGATGAAGATAATAGCCCTGGTAGAGACCTTGACGGGCAGGGGTTAGGTCAGGGGTTAGGTATCCTCACCTCAAGGGTCTCCGTATCCCCCTTTTGATCCTTTATCCTTATCTTGAAAACAAGATCACCTTCAAAGCCAAGTTCCTTTAGGGCCTTCCTGTGGGTGTAGTTTATCCAGATCAGGGAGATGCTCGGGCAGGCCACCTCCAGGGGTTTGTTCCAGAAATCTACCACCTTAAGTTCGCTGTCCGAAAAACAGGGGCACACCCTTATAGGGAGCAGGTAGAAATCCTCTTTTTTCGGGAGGAGTTCGGTCTTGACCACCCACTCATCTTCTCCAACCTTAACGGCAGCCGCTATATTCTTGGAACTATCCTCGTAGTAGGCGTAGCCGTAGCAGGGAACTGCGTAAACGTATTTAAATATCCTGTGAAGACCCAGATGGTCTAAGTTCGGACCTGCCCTCTTTGCCTTTGGAGGGTCAAGGGCCTCGAGGGTTATGCGATCTGCATCCTTTACGTATATCAGAACATCTCTCTCCCTCACCTCCACCTTTCCTATCTCCAGGCCCAAAGCGGATCCCAGTAGGATTAGCAGGAAACTAATCCACATCTATCTTGAACACCTCCATACATACCTTCTGATCACCAGAGTAGATCACATAGAACCTGTCCCTGTTGAAAACTATATCCCGAGGAGGCATCCCTTCACATTCAAGCCTCCTGTAATCTACCACCCTGCCGCTTCCCGCTTCGAGGACCATTATCCTACCCTTGAGGACGAACCTTCCGTAGACGTGGTCAGGGTATGGAACCGCTGAACTTTCCCCGAGAACCTCCCAGGTTTCCAGATCCCTTAGCTCAGCTTTGGTCCTGCCATAAAGACAGAAAACGGTTCTGGAGTGCACCCTCACCCTGCATCCCCTCGGGATCCTCCTATTTGTCCCGTCCCTGAACACGACAAAGGCCTCCTCTTCTCTTGAGAACACCTTCACGTCTTCGCCCCTCCACCTATCTGAAAAGCCCTTGAACCCGAGAGGTTTCACCTCAAGCCTCCCGTTCACAAACTTGCACTCCTCCCTGCAGAAGACGAAGGCCCCGTCCATGGGGTAGACCTCAGACCTCTTCGGTAGATCTATGGTCCTCAAAACGTTACCCTTCAGGTCCACTAAAGATGCCTTCCCTTTGTAATGTCTGTACATGGTACATTCTCCCTGCCCGCTTGCAAAAAGGCACACGCTGTAAGGCGGCTTGATCCGTATGTACTTTCCCTCCCCGATAGGTGTGAACAGGTAATATTCGTAGTTATTCCTCCGTTCGTAAGACAGGATCTTTTCAAGAGAACCCTTCTCAGGGTCAAGTCTGTAAAGGCCTGTCCAATCCTTTCCCATATCAAATGTATCCATCGTGATGTAGAACTTTCCTCTCGAAAGGACCAAGAGCCTTATAAACACTTCTCCTAGATCAACCTGAGCTTTTAACTTCAGGTTCGGACTCAGAACAACCATCCTCGCTGCGTAGGATCCCGGGACATTTCCGAGGAGGACTACAAAGCCCTTGAAGAATCTGACTGAGGGATTTCCACGGAATAAGGTTCTGTTTACCCTCTTTATTACGCTTCTGGCCGGTTTGAAAGTAACGACCTTACCGTCCTTCTCAAGGTCAACCACCTTACCGAAGATACACACAAACTGTTTCCCTTTTTTCTTTGTTACGTGCCCTTCCCTGTTTACAAAGAGGTTCCAGCTACTTTCCCAAGTCCAGTACATATCCCCGCAGGGGACTATGCCTCTCTCTTTTGGATAGACCCAGTGTTTGGGAAAGGGATCCTTTACCTTAACGGTTCTGCCCTCGTGGACTATCTCTACGGTTTTGTCCTTACCGATCCTCGCAATTGCGGGCAGGTTTTCTAAGATCTTCTCCTTCGTGCTTCTAAGGTTAAGTTCCAAAACTCGTCTCCCTCTGATTAAAAGGATCTTGTTATCCTTCATATACGTAGGATATCCTTCAACACATGGGCCATCCGGAAGCAGGCAGGTGTATACCCTGCCCCACCTGTTAGGGTCAGCGGATTTAAGCACTTTAAGAACTACGATCCTATCCGTTCTGTAGAGAACCTTGACCTCAGGAAAGCCCTGCTTAGCGAGAAGTTCGTTGAGATCCTGGGAGGCAAAACTGTGAGACCTAAAAGCTGTAAACATAAACACACAGAGGAGAATAGCAAACACTTTATGTATTGTTTGCATAGCATATATGATATAAACTTTTCTTTTGTTAAGAGGTGTGGGGTTTGAAGATAGGCGAGATACTGAGAAGGGACGTCTTCTCCGTATCCTTCGAGTTCTTTCCCCCAAAGACCGAGGAGGGAGAAAGACAGCTCTTCGAGACGATAAAGGACCTAAAACCTTTAAGACCCACCTTCGTTTCCGTCACTTATGGAGCTGGGGGTTCTACGAGAGACAGGACGAGGAGGGTTGTGAAGAGGATACACGAAGAAGTTGGTCTGAACGTGATGGCTCACCTCACCTGCATAGCCCACACGAGGGAAGAGCTTCTTGGCATCCTCTCCGACTACGACAGGATAGGTATAGACAACATACTCGCCTTAAGGGGTGACGTTCCAAGAGATAAACCAGACTTCAGACCTCCTGAAGGTGCGTGTAGGTATGCGGTGGAACTCGTGAGGCTCATAAGGGAGAACTTCGGGGAGAGGTTCTCCATCGGAGTCGCCAGCTACCCGGAGGGTCATCCCGAGTCTCCAAACATGGAGTGGGAGGTTAGGTTCTTCAAGGAGAAGGTCCTGGCGGGAGCGGACTTTTCAATAACCCAGATGTTCTTCGAGAACGAATACTACTACGAGTTCATCGAACTCTGCGAAAAGGCTGGCATAGAGATACCCATAATACCCGGGATAATGCCCATAACCAACTTCAGGCAGATAAAGAAGTTCGCAAGCATGTGCGGTGCGACGATACCCCAGAGCTTAATAGACAGGATGGAAAAGGTAGAGGACAGACCCGAGGAGGTGGAGAAGATAGGGGTCGAGTTCGCCATAAGGCAGTGTGAAGATCTTATCTCAAACGGCGTTCCTGGACTCCACTTTTACACCTTGAACAAATCAAAGGCTACCCTAAAGATCTACTCCGCTATAAAGGACATAATACCTGTCAGGGACCTATCTGCCTGAGGAAGGCTGGGATCTCCTCCGACCTCAGCCAGCCGGCCTCTTCCAGCTTCTCGTCCACGAACTCTCTGCTTCTCTTCGTCTTTTGGGAGAGGTACTCCACGAAATCGGACCTCTTGCCTTTGAACCTCTCCACCTCCTCCTCGCTGACCTCGGGAAAGCGGGAGACAACCCTTCTCTTCACCTCGTTCCAGGCCCTCGTGTTCTCATAGAGGAGGAACCTCTTGTCCCTCACACCGTCCCTCACCACAAGATCTCTCAGGGTAGCAACCGTGTCGGGGTCCGAGGTCAGGATCGCCTCAGCCATCACGGGATCCAAGGTGTAGTAGATCCCGAAGAGCTTGCCGAGGAGCTTCCTCTTAGTCCTTATAAAGAGGCTTATCCTGTCCTGGACCTCAGTCAGCTTGTCCTGGAGGAGTTCCCAGTAGTTCAGCATCTCAAGCTCCCTTCCGCCGATGGTCCTTATGTGGGCCGTGAGTTCCGATATGCTGAAGTGCTTCTTCTTCTCGTTCCTCGGTTTTTCTTTGGCCCTTCTCGTATCGCCGTAGTCAGCGTGGACGTCCGTGTGTATGGGTGGTATTATGTGGTAACTCTCGGACTCCCAGCCTGCCTTCCTGAGGATCTGCTCCGCACCGCTCTCGTCGAGTCCGTATCTCTCCATGAGGAGCCTCTTTAGACCCTCCCTGTCCTTTCTGTATCTGTCTATCTCTTCTTCCGAGAGGTCCACCTCGACGTAGATGAGCTTCTCCTTCCCGTTCTCGCCCCTTACTATGAGGTTCTTCCTCCCGTTTATGTTCCTCTTTATGAACTCCCAGTCCTCGTCGGTCATGACGGGTTCGGGATGCCACCTGGAGTCCATCTCCTCCTCAAGCTCGAGGTAAGGGACGCTCTCGTACCAGGTCGATCTTATCAGCTTCTCCTCGATAAGGTCCTCTGGTTCCCCCAGCTTATCCTTAACGTACTCGATGAACTCCCTCCTCCTGAACCTGAACCTGTCTATCTCCTCGAAGGTGAGATCTGGAAAGAGTATCTTCAGCTTGTACCTTATGTAGTCCCAGTTCCCGAAGAGGTTCTGGGGTTCGAGGACCTCCTCGTAGTAGGGATGCTTCCTCATGAACTCGAAGTAGTAGGAGATGAACTTCCTGACCCTGGGGTCTGTGTTTATCAGAGCTTCCATGAACTTGGGGTCGTAGTGCTTTATCATCGAGAGGAGCCTCGCTATGTTCACCTTCTTTACGTTGTGAAGGTGACAGAGCTCGGTAGCGTACTCCTTGGGTATCCTGTCGTTGATCTTACAGTACTCGTTCAGGATGTCCATCTCCCTCTTCAGAAGATCCCTCAGGACCACCACCTTCTCTCTCTGGGTTAGCCTGCTCTTCAGGACAAGGGTCTCCAACACTCCCATCTTTCCACCTCCCTCAGCTCTAAATATGGTCCTTTTGGGTTAAGTTTCCGTGAGGATCTTCATAGACTCCTCGAAGACAAAGATCGGGTCTATATAGAGGCATCTGTAGTCTCCGAATTTGCATTCACCCTTGCCGTGAAGGTCACAGGGCTGACAGGGAAGACCCTTTATCAGGACCCTCCCCTCCTCAGGGTATAGGGAAAATCCGAGGGTAGGGTGTGTCCCGCCGTATATCTGGAGAGCTTTCGTTCCCACAGCCCTCGCACAGTGCAAGATGCCTGAGTCGTTCCCTATGTAGAGTTTTGCGATCTTGAGGACCGCAAGAAGGTCCGGAAGGGAGGTCCTACCGCAGAGGTTTATCCCAGGTAAACCCTCCGCAAGACTTCTGTCCTTAGCGTCACCTACCCAGACGATTTCTAAGCCCTGATCCCTCAACATTTTCGCAACCTCTCCGAAGTGAGGGTAGACCTTCTTCCTGTATCTCGCACCAGGACCTATGGCGACGAAGTCCCTGTCGGGGAGCAGGGAACCCACCTTCCTGAGCCTCTCTCTGGAGACAAGGATCTTGGGGAACGGGTCTCCCGAAAGACCGAGGGGCTTCAAAACCTCCAGATACCTCTCGGTGACGTAAAACCTCTTTCTGAACCTGCTGATGTGTACTGACAGCCTCCTCCTCAGAGCCTCCTTTTTGTAAGAGACCCACCTCCCACCCGTGAGGAACCTGATCAGAAACGACCTCAAATTTTTGTGGAGGTCCAAATAAAGGTCAAAGCCCTTCAATCTTTTCAAGGTCTCCCTACTGAAGAGGTTCCCTTTGGTCACGGGTATGGTCTCGACCCTCGGGTCGTCTTCGAACAGGGTGTGGTAAGGTTCGAAGGTGAGGAGGTAGGGTCTGAACCCTCCTTCGACGAGTGGGTCCAAAAGCACGGAGGTGAGGACCACGTCTCCGAGGGAGGAGAGCCTGAGGAGTAGGACCTTTTCCATTCAGCCACCGCTAACTGGAGGTATGAGGGCTACCCTCTCGTCACCGCGTAAGGTATAGTCCTCTTCAACATACTCCTCGTTCACAGCGAACCTTATCCTCTCGATTATGTCAGCTATCTCTGGGTGCTTCTCTTTTAAGACCTCCCTGAGTTTTTTAACGGGTCCTTTGAAATCTATCTCCTCCTCGCTCT
>WFOY01000017.1 GCA_015487835.1 Aquificaceae bacterium | reverse complement strand
CCTCCTGGGAGCTCTTATATCCGCCTTAATTGGTGGTGACTTCAGACTCAGCATACCCGGAAAGGACGAGCTGCTTCTGGGTGCTGTTGGTGGCACGCTCATGGGCATAGGTGCCTTTATGGCCTTCGGGTGCACCATAGGGGCCTTTCTCGTAGGCTTTGGGGCTTTGGGAGCCTCCGCCATCACCATGATGATAGGTCTGGGCATAGGAGCCTACATCGGGTTAAAGATCTACATGTGGCTCATGCTGAGAGGTTGGGGATCTCCAGGGAAGATAATCCATGTCCCTGAGAAGGCCCAGCTCTCCTTAGGGCTCATACTCCTCGGTGTGGCTGTACTGCTCGTTGCGTTCGTGGACAGGAGGGTATCCACCTTCACGCCCGCCCTCGGTATAGGATCCATAGAGGTGGCCGCTGGGTCGTTGATCTTCTTCGGGGTTATCCTGGGGATAATCAACCAGAGGACCAGGTTCTGCTTTGTGAGAGCCTTCAGGCAGCCCTTCGAAACCGGGGAGTCTGAGATGACCAAGGCGGCAGCCCTCGCCATAGCTGTGGCCGCCATAGGGGGTGCCATAGTCAAGTTCTCTCCCTTTGCGGGTATAGTTGAGATGCAGGACGTCCAGGACACCCTCGCTTTGGCGATGACGAACCCTCCAGCGGTCAAGACCATGATGATAGCTCCCTCTTTCCCCTTCGGTAGCCTGATAGGGGGGATCATATTTGGGATAGGTATGACGCTCGCCGGAGGTTGCTCCGTAGGTAGTATGTGGAGGGCCGGCGAGGGATCGGTGAAGAACATGGTGGCGATACTCTTCTACGCTATAGGTGGTTCCCTCTTTGCCTTCTTCTTCAGGAAGATAGATCCCGTGATAATGAGCTCTCTGTCCTCACTTTACGAGAAGATCGGTGCCAACACCTCCCTCGGGACCAGGGTCTTCCTCCCGAACGCAGTCGGTCTCGAGTGGGCCCTCGTGATATTACTCGGTTTTGCCGGGGCCTGGTACCTCTTCTCCATCTGGAACGAAAAGACCAGCAGGTTCGTTCTCAAGTTCGACGTCTGACTCGATTATGGGGCACACGGGGGCGGTCCCTGACCGCCTCCTGCTTAAAAGACTCTCGAGGAGGTCCCTTCTCCTCTTCAGGTCCTCGATCAGTCTGTCTATCTGGTCTATCTTCTCCCTTATCTTATCGACAACGCACCCGCAGGGTTCCTCCCCTGAGAACCTGATCTCGAGGATCTCCCTGATCTCATCCAGCTTGAAACCTAAGGACTTCGCCTTGAGTATGAACCTGCATAGGTCCACGTACTCCTCACCGTAGTCCCTGTAACCGGAGATGTTCCTCGGTGGTCGTGGAAGTAGGCCTATCTCCTCCCAGTACCTCAGGGTCTTTGGGTTTACACCGGTCTTTTTCGCCAGATCACCTATCCTCATAAGGTATATATTAAGACCTCAGGAAGCCGTTTAGGAAGTTCCTCATAAAGTAAAGGGACATTACGATAAACAGAAAGGCCACACCTAAGTTCACAGCACGGTACCTGTTCCTTATCACCGGCTGGAGGGCGGAGGTGACGAAACCTGACAGGAAAACAGGCGTGGATCTCCCTACGCTGTAAACCAGCATCAGTAACGCGCCAAGGGCCGGGTCCTCAAAGGTGGCACTCAGAAGAAGGGCGCCCGCAAACAGAGAGGTACACGAGGGGCACATGGAGAAGGTGTAGGCCACACCGACGAGGAAGCTGCTTGACCTGGGGTCCCTTACCGGATTTAACCTGGCAACCTCCAGGGACATGGGCACAAGGCCTATAAGGTGTAGGGCTATGAGTATGAGCAGAAGGGCCACGACCAGGCTGAATATCTCGGTCCTGAAGAGGCTGTTTACGGCGATAGCCCCTAAGGAGGCCAACGCACCCAGAAGGCTGTGGGTGATCCCAAAGGCTACCAGAAAGCTGACCACGCTGTAAGCGATCTCCCTACCCTTCCCATGTCTGGTTACCAGGATCCCGAAGACAACGGGAAGCAGGGGAAGTGTGGAAGGGCCAAGACTCGTTAGGAAACCCATCAGGAACATCAGGGGCACTATCAGATATAAAGGCTTTGGATCCTGAAGTAGGGAAGACACAAGGATGGTGAACTCCCCAAAGTCCAGAACCAGGCTCAGGGACAAGATCAGAAACACCCCTGTTACAGCTGGGACGACAGGTATAAGGTGTGAGACCTTCCTCACCCATACCTCCGGGGCGGCTACTATAACCAGAGTGGGCAGGGTGACGGCGAGGGTGTAGAGGTTGAATATAAGGAACGGGGTTTTGAAGGCCAGGGAGTAAGCGACCAGAAGCACTATAAAGGGAACGCTACAGTAGGGTATGCTCAGACCAAGAGCGAGACCGGGTCTTATGTTCTTACCTGGGAAAAGGAACTGGGGCGAGAGGTCCAAGGGTGCAAAGCCGATCTTCCGCATGGCTGGGAAGCCGAGTATGAACACGAGGCCTATAACTACCTGAACGAACGCCAGTTTTTCCTGATCAAGAGAGATCTTTGAAGACGCTAAGTAAACGACAAGGGCGATCAGGTTCATTAGGGCGAACCGGGAAAGTGCAAGAACGATCAGGTCAGATATACCCCTGGAATTTACGTAAGCCCTCAGGATCAGGTTAAGGTTCCACATGCAGGGGGTAAGGAACGATAGGAAACCAAGGACAGGGACCAGATAGACCGGGATCAAACCATCTCCTCCTCTATGGCCCTTCTGATCTTCTCCTCGGAAGGTATAACACCTGCAAACTTTATCTTCCCGTTGACCACTACCGTGGGGGACGTCAGGATGCCCAGGCTGACCACCCTGTCAGCGTCCTTCACAGGGTCTATGACCTTGACGTCGACACCCATATCCCTGGCCACCTTGAGGACCCTGTCCTTGACAACGGCACACTTGGGACAGTAGCCTGCCTCCAGGATCTCTACCACTACCCCCATGGACATAAATCTAAACCTTCCAGTTTACTGGAAGGCAACTCAGAAGGACACCACCCTGTCCGCCCAGGCCACCAGGTCGTAAAGGTCGCTCATCGATCCAACGGGGCAGGCCGCACCCTCCCTGGAACCCCTCGACTCTAAGCACACACCGCAGGCGATTATCTCACCCCCGTTCTCCCTGAAAAGATCCATCTGACCCTTCACGTCGTGGGTGGCGTCCTGAAGATTCATAACCTCAACTCCCTTCCCCAGCAGAAAGACCTTGACCTCGTCCCCCTGAGCCAGAGAAAACACCCCGAACCTGAAGGCGTTCCAGGCTGTTTCAGGATCGTTTGAGCAGAGCACTATCCCCACCCTCATGGTTAGTACCCCCTAACCAGGGGAAGATTATATATTAAATACCCATGGAGGAGGTAAGGGAAAAGAAGTACGGCGAGAGGGCCATAGAGGAGGCCCAGCTGGAGGTCTGGGACAATCCGTCTCCTGAAAGGGACTACATGATAGAGATAACCTTCCCCGAGTTCTCCTGCCTCTGTCCCAGGTCCGGGTACCCAGACTACGCCACTATAAGGATACGATACATACCCGACAAATACATAGTTGAGCTGAGATCCCTGAAGCTGTGGCTCAACAAGTTCAGGAACAGATACATATCCCACGAACAGGCGACCAACGAGATATACCAGGCCCTTTACGAACTCCTGAAGCCCCGGTTCCTTGAGGTGGTCGGTGACTTCAACCCAAGGGGAAACGTCAAGACAGTGGTCAGGGTGAAGAGCGACCAGGACTACCGCTGAGTTTAGACCTTCTTATGGCTCCCATCCTGAGAAGATCCCCGAGGAACCTTTCAAGGTAAGGCTTTACCTCCTCCGGTTCCAGGTCCGGATCCTCGATCCGGAAGGACTCGGCCGGTGTCTTCCCCTCTATCAGAACGCTCCTTAGGAAGTTGTACACAAACTCTGTGAGATCCAGGCGCTTAACCCCATGGTCCTCGGGGTCCCTGTAGAGGATCATGTAGTAGGACCCTCTCATCTTCAGAAGGTCTTTAGGCTCGATCTCCTCCGCCCTGTGAACGGGATAGCTGAACTCTTTAAGCTTGCAGGAGGGTGTGATCTCGAAGTTCGAGTTCCAGTCGAAGGGTTCTTTATCTACTGGGCTGTCAGGGGCTGTGAACACCTCCAGCTCGGCCAACTCGAACTCAAGAAGGTCTTCAAGAAAGGGCAGGCGTTCCTTCACAGGGTGGTCCGTCCTCCTGAAGAACTCAGCAAAATCGTAAGACAGGTCCGCAAGGATTGGTGACCTGTGATCCTCTTTGAGGAAATCGCTGACAAGGTCCCTCAGGACCTTCCGGCCTACAATTTTTGAGAACACAGGGAAGGAGGTCTTCACTGTGTCGTAGAACCTGTTGAAGACCAGATCCCTGTAAAGGGCTGATCCCCTGTCGGCAGGTTCCACCTCCCCCCTTGCTGTGCGGAAGAGGGTCTCCATAGACCTAAGCACCCACCCTCTCACATACCCTCCTGACACTCTCTACCTCCTTAAGGAGAACCGGGTACTCAGGTATGTTGTTGTCCCTCTCGAGTAGAACAGGAACAGAACCCTTCCTCTCGAGGGTGTGCTCCAAAAGTCTGTAAACCTCTCTTGCTACCTGGGAACCGTGGGTGTCTATCAGGATCCTCTCAGACCTCTCGTGTCCGGCTATGTGGATGTAAGCCACCCTTGATAGGTCCAACCTGTCTACGAACTCGTAGGGATCGTAACCGTGGTTTACCGAATTAACGTAAACGTTGTTAACGTCAAGGAGTAGGTAGGCACCGCTCTCGCTGAGGACGGCGTTTATAAACTCCCACTCCTCCATATCTCCCGGCAACCTGCTGTAGTAGGTTATGTTCTCCACGAGGAGGGGGATCCCAAGTATGTCCTGGACCTCCATGATCTTAGAGGAGACGTGGCGAACCATGTCCTCCGTGAAGGGCAGGGGGAAAAGGTCGTGCAGGTAGGAACCCCCGAGGGAGGAGAAGCTGAGGTGGTCCGAGTAAACCTCTATCTCGAAATCCCTGAGGAAGGTCTTGATCTCCTTCAAGAACTGGACGTTCAGAGGGTCGGGAGATCCCAAGGAGAGGGAGAGCCCGTGGCAGACGAGGGGAAACCTCTCCCTGATCTTATCCAGAGTCGCCCTGAAGAAACCTCCCCTCCCCATCCAGTTCTCAGGGGCTATCTCGAACCACTGGGGACCTTCTTCCCTCTCTATTACCTCCTCAGCGAAGGCGTACCTCAGCCCCAGGCCGACGCCTGGGGGAACCTTTGGGGTGTCCATAACTTAAATCTAAGACCCCGGGTTGCTTGTGACATAAATTACGCAAGCATAGGTCCAAAATCTTAAAATTTACAAAAAGGAGGTGGTTGGTATGGACAAGAAGAAAAAGCTTATCACGCTGCTCGGATCGGCTGTCGTCTTTGGACTTGGGTCTGAGGCTATCGCCTCCTCCCATGGGGGTGAGGGAAAGTGTGCGGGCATGAAGAAGGGGCCATCCCAGACCCAGGAGGCCACCTGTGCGGGTATGAAGAAGGATGAGAAGGAGAAGACCAAGAAGAAGCCCAAAGAGGGAGTCTGTGCTGGTCAGGGGACTTGCGGTGGCAAGATGGACACCAAGGAGGGAGGCAAGTCCTGAACCCGGAGGCTGTGTTCAAGTATGCAGCTGAGCGTTCCCGCAGGCTGGACAGGGTGATCTCAGAGGTAACCGCCAGGGTTAAGATAGCCTGCCGAAAAGGCTGTACCTACTGCTGCTACGGTGTTCCTCTCTGGGTCAGAATTGTGGAGGCCTTCCACATCCTCAGCGACCTGAACAGCTTACCTATAAAGGACAGGAAGGTCGTAGCCCAGAACCTCAGGATCTACGCAAAAGCTTACAGACAGGAGGCAAAGAGACACGGCTACGAACTTAAAAGTCCCGTACCGGAGGACATGCTGGACTCAGAGAAGCTTGGCCTGATCTGCGGACTCGGTATGAACGAGGTCCCGTGTCCTTTCCTGAACACCGAGGAAGGGACATGTAGGGTTTACGGGTCGAGGCCCTCCATGTGCAGACTCACCCTGTTCAGCGACAGCGATCTTTGCAGGAAGGACTGGGAGAACCCCCTGGCCTTCATATGGAGGAACCAGATAGCACCGTTCATAGAGGAGATAAGGGACGCCTTCCAGACGAGGTGGAGGTCCGAGATCAGGGACCTCCAAAGGGAGTTTCCCCAGCTAAACCTTTACGACCTCGAGAGGTGGGTCCTCTTCCTCCCGGACCACCTTAGGTTCGACCCAGTTAAGAGGACGTTCAGTTTGAGTATTCAGGGTCTCCGGCAGTCTTTGAAGGTCTCCCATACGTAGCGGTTAAGCGGGAGGTTGAGGACCTCCCACTCCCTCTTCGAGGCGTCGTAGACCCTCATGCCTTTGTAGCCGTGTATGTCCATGATCATGTAGAGGAAGGCGGAACCTGTGCCTCCGAAGCAAAAGAGGAGAACCTCGTCCTCCTTGCCTATACCCTGGTTCCTTAAAAACTCGTCCACGTAGTCAGGGAACTCTATGTAAAGCTTTCCAGTTTCCTCGTCCCTCTTGACGAACCACTCCCAGGGCAGGACCACGGAGCAGGGAACGTGCCCGTACTTCTTTGCCGCTGGGAACTTCTTTATACCGAAGTAGTGGGTTATGGGCCTCCCGTCCAGGATAGGCTTTTTACCTATGTTCTCCTTGAGATACCTCCAGTCTATCTCCTTCTCAGGGTTATATCTGGCCTTGAAGTTGCCAGGCTTTACGTGAGGGTCCTCGTGGGCTACCGGGAAACCTTTTTTTGTCCAGGCCACCCAACCCCCGTCGAGGATACCCACCTTCTCGTGTCCAAGAAGGTGGAATATCCAGTAGGCGTAAACCGCTCCGAGGATCTCGTTGACGTTGTTGCCCTTGTAGTATATCACCACCTTGGAGTCGTTGCTTATACCCCATCTGCTCAGCATAAGCTCGTACTCTCTAATGGGTTTCTTTACGAGTGCCCCGGTCTTCTCATCCATGATCCTCCAGTCTTCCTTCTCTGTGAGCCTCGCCCCCGGTATGTGCCCCTCAACCAGATAGCTCTGGGAGTCCGAGAACTCAAGTATGACCAGGTCAGGATCACCTAAGTTCTCCTTAAGCCACTCTGGGGATACGAGCTTGGGCATGGAGAAGGACAGGCTCACCGCAACGATCAGAACCAGCACCCCAACCATGTTCCACCTCCTGGTGGCTTTGTTCTAATATAAACCTTCCAGCTTGCGGGAAGGCAAGGATTATGGGCTACGATCATATTGACAACCAAAGGTCCCACTACATATTTAAGAGCATGAAGGTTTTCACTCTTCAGGAGGCCAGAAACCTCCTCGTAAAGATAAAGCCCATAGTGGAAGACATAAACATGAAGAAGGAGGAGCTCTTCGATATTTACTCCCGCCTCGAGGACGAGCAGGACGACCTTGAGAAGATGTACTACCAGACGAAGGCCAAGGAGCTGGAGAGCCTTATAAGGAGGGACTTCCTGAGGATAGAGGAGCTTGGGGGAGTTATAAAGGGTGTGGACCCTATACTGGTTGACTTTCTATCCTACCACGAGGGCAGATACATATGGCTATGCTGGAAGGAGGACGAGGAGACCATAATGTACTGGCACGAGCTGAACGACGGGTTCGCAGGCAGAAAGCCTGTGGAGTATCTTGAAGGTTCAGAGACCTTTCTCTGAAAGGATCTCCTTGTAAACGTAGTAGTACCAGAGGACCCTCTTTACATACTTCCTGGTCTCCCCGTAGGGGATCAGCTCTATGAACAGGAAGTCGTCCTCTATACGCCTCCAGCTGCCCACCGCGTTTGGACCAGCGTTGTAGGAGGCAAGAACCCTAACAATATCGCCCTTCCACATCTCCATAAGGTAGCTAAGGTAGGCCACCCCTAAGGTAACGTTCGTCTCAGGATCGAATATGTCCTTGGGGACTATTCCAATTCTTCTTGCGATCCAGCGGGCCGTTGGATCTATAAGCTGCATGAGGCCCTTCGCGTCGGACCTTGACACGATAAAGGGGTCGAACAGGCTCTCCTGTCTTATGATGGCGTACACGAGGGCCTCGTCCACACCGAACCTCTTTGAGGCACGCCTTACTATCTCCCTGTAAGGTGTCGGGAACGCAACGGCCCTGTAAACCTCCGATCCCACACCGAACCTTCTCGCGGCTATCCTTATAGCGGCGTGGGGATCCAGCCTTGAGATCAGGGGAAGGTCCCAAGGGGAGATTTGCCCTTCCATCTTGAGAATCTCAAGCCTGAGGTAGTAAGGAAAGCCGGCCTCGGCTATCCTGATCAGCCTTGATAACCAAAGGGGAGGGTCCCCGTCCCTGGCCCTGATGGCCGAACCCCTGTGCACCTTCTCCCCAAGTATTCTCTTTGCCACCGCACCGTAAAAACCCTCCTCCTCCGCAGCCTTGGCCAGGTAGTAGTGGGCCATCACGTCGTCACCCATGGCTTTTAAGACCTTGAACTTCCAGAAGTATATCCTCGCCCTGTCTATGGAACCCCTCGCCACCTTCTCCCCTTCGGAGAGGATCTCGTAGGCTAGCCTGTACCTACCCTCTACGTAGCGTACGAGGGCAGAGTAGAAGTACCTTCTGAGGTTCTCACCGGACATGTCTATGAACCTTCTGGCTTTCTTCAGGTCGCCTCTCATGAGGAACTCCCACCCTATCAGGAAGTAGAGGTCTGGATCGTCCTTCCTGATCGCAAACCTCTTCGCCCCACCAAGGTCACCCAACCTGATCAGGGAGATGACCCCGAATCTCCAGGACCGCCTGTCCTTACACTCTCTCGCCGACTTCACAGCCTCCCTATACCTGCCCAGCCTGTACAGGGCTACCGTCTTATAAAAACAGTTGTCCCCGGAGAACCTGATCACCTCTCTGTAAAGCTTCTTGGTGATAAGCCTCGAGAGGACCTTTTCCTTTTCCTCCTCTGTGATCTTTACCCTGCCGAGGAGGTGGATGGCCTTCTCAGGGAACCTAAGGAGGAAGGGCTTTGGGTCGAGGGGCAGGTTGGTCCATATATCATAGACCTTAGAGGCGTACAGATCCCTTACCCTCTCGAGGTTCACGTGTTTTGCTACCCTGAGGGCCTCCTCCCTATCTCCCCTCTTTAGCAGATCCCAGGCGAGTTCTATCCTCAGCTCATCTACAAAAACCGCGTCCCTGAACCTGTCCAGGAGGAAGTAGGCCGTGTACACGTCCCTCGTGTCCAAAAACCTCCGCAGGAGTTCATACTCCACAGGGGGCTTGGCGGGTACGAGGAAGGGCACGATGAGGAGGATCAGGAGGACCATCTTATAAACCTCTTTATCCTCTTTATCTCCACAGCCCTCCCTGAGTCCTCATCGACCTCCACCACAACCGCGTTGAATACCACCTCCCCTTTCTCCTCCACCTGGAACTTTCTGGGCATCGATAGTATAAACCTCTCTATAGGCTCCTTCGCCCTCATGCCTATAACCGAGTACCATGGACCTGTCATACCTACGTCCGTGACGTAGGCGGTTCCGTGTCTTAGCAGAGTCTCGTCCGCCGTGGGTACGTGCGTGTGGGTCCCGTAAACCACGGAGGCCCTCCCGTCCACGTATATGCCGAAGGCCCACTTCTCTGAGGTGGCCTCGGCGTGAAAATCCACCACGATCACCTTGGTTTCCTTTGAGAGGGCCTCGTAGATCCTGTCGAAGGTCCTGAAGGGGTCCTCGAGGCCGCTGTCCATGAAAACCCTGCCCATTAGGTTCACAACTGCAAACTTCTTCTCGTTTGTCTTGAAGACACCGTATCCCCTCCCCGGGACACCCTCCGGGTAGTTGGCCGGCCTCAGCAGGTCCTCGGCCGAGTCTATGAACTGGAGGACCTCCTTCTTGTCCCAGATGTGGTTGCCGGAGGTGAAGACGTCTATGCCTATGATCTTTAGTTCCTCGTACACCTTCTTGGTTATTCCGAAACCTCCCGCTGCGTTCTCCACGTTCGCTACGGCCACGTCTATCCTCTCCTCCCTCTTTATCTCATCTATGACCATGGAGACGGCCTTTCTTCCCGGTCTGCCAACAATATCCCCTATTATCAAAAATCTCATTTCTTTGTCTTTGGTGCGGGTGGAGGGAGTCGAACCCTCACGCCCTTACGGGCACCGGATCCTGAGTCCGGCGCGTCTGCCAGTTCCGCCACACCCGCTCTATTTAAATATTATTTAGCATACTCCACGTGCCTCAGCTCCCTGATCACGACCACCTTTATCTGCCCGGGGTAGTCCATCTCCTCCTCTATCTTCCTGGCTATCTCCTTTGAGAGCATGTAGGCCTCATCGTCCGATATCTCCTCAGGGTCCACTATCACCCTCACCTCCCTTCCTGCTTGGACGGCGTAGGCGTTCGCAACCCCTTTGAAGGACTTCACTATCTCCTCGAGCTTCTCGAGGCGTTTGAGGTAAACCTCCAGGGTCTCCCTTCTCGCTCCAGGTCTGGCAGCCGACAGGGCGTCCGCTGCGCAGACGAGGGCCACCTCGGGGTACCTCACCGGCTCCTCCTCGTGGTGTGCTCTGATAGCGTTTATCACGGCGTCGGGTTCGCCGTACTTCTTGCACAGCTCCACACCTATGTCGGTGTGGGAACCGCCGAGTTCGTGGGATATGGACTTGCCTATATCGTGGAGAAGACCTGCTCTCCTTGCCAGCTTCGCATCGAGGCCAAGCTCCTCAGCCATCATACCTGCCAGATAGGCCACCTCCTTTGAGTGAAGAAGAACGTTCTGGGAGTAACTCGTTCTGAAGTATAGCTTCCCTATGTAGTAGTAGAGGCCGGGGTTTATGTCGTGGAGCCCGAGCTCGAAGACCGTCTCCTCTCCCATCTTCCTTATCTTCTCGTCCATCTCGCTCTTGACCTCGTCCACCACCTCCTCTATCCTCGCCGGGTGTATCCTTCCGTCCTGGATAAGCCTCTCCAAGGCTTCCTTCGCTATTTCCCTTCTCAGGGGATCGAAGGAGGATATGGTGACCACGTCAGGTGTGTCGTCTATGATGAGGTCAACGCCGGTCAGTATCTCGAAGGTCCTTATGTTCCTGCCCTCCCTTCCTATGATCCTACCTTTGAACTCGTTGCTCGGTAGCTCCACGGAGGTCGTCGTGTAGTTTATCGCGATCTGGGGTGACAGTCGCTGCACCGCTGTAGTTATTATCCTCTTGGCCTCGATCTCCGCCTTCTCCCTCGCCTCCTCCTCTATCCTTCTCATCAACTTCACCATCTCCAGCCTCGCATCGTTCTCCACCCTCCTGAGGAGCTCCTCCTTGGCCTCCTCAGCGGTAAGCCCCGCTATGCGTTCCAGCTCCTCGATCTCCTTGGCCTTCAGTTTCTCTATCTCCTCCCGATCCTCCCTCAATCTCTTCTCCGCTTCCAAGATTTCCCTCTCCCTCGCCTCTATCTGCCTCTGGATCTCCCTTATCTCCTTTTCCCTCCTGTAGAGTTCTTCCTCACGCTTCTCTATGATCTCCCACTTGCGGTCGATCTGCCTCTCCTTGGAGTGGAGGAGGTCCTCTATCTCCTTGACTTCCCTGCGTCTCTCCTCCACCTCAGTCTTTATCCTCTCCGCCTCCTCCTTTGCGGAGTTTACTATTGACTCCGCCCTTCTCTCGGCCTCCCTGAGTATGGACTCTGCCTTCTCCCTCGCCTCCCTGATGATCTCTTCTGTCCTTGTCTCTATGTCCTCCTTCTTTACGGAGGCCGAACCCTTCAGCAGAAGGAAGGCCATCGTGAAGCCACCAATGACTCCGCCCGCTATCGCTACAAGTACGATCGCTTCCATGCTATTACCTCCTTATCACCTCTTCATCGGTAACTACGAGGTCCAGGGGTACGTCCCACGGATCCCTTGGAACCTCGGGTACAACCTGAAAGGAGTAACCAACCCCCACTTTGGGAGCTGGAACCTTGGCGAGGAGCCTGTCGTAAAAGCCCTTACCGAACCCTATCCTGTAGCATCTGCGATCGAACACGATCCCTGGCACGATCGCCAGGTCCAGATCCTCGGGGCTTACCTCTTCACCTGCTGCGGGTTCCGGCACCCTAAACCTGCCAGCTTGAACTTGGGTCGGGTCCGGCAAACGTACCATCCTGAGGTTGTGCCCGTCCACCTTCGGGAGCACGAGGTCACCACCTTTACTGAGGATGTAGTCAAACAGAGGTGTGATGTCGGGCTCACCCTTTATCGGGTAGAACATGAGGATCGTTCCGGTGGGTCTGAACTCGGGCAGGCCTTTGAGGTTCTCCCTTATCCTCTCGTCACGGACCGACTTTTCGTCGGGATCCTGGTCTGTCCTCCTCTTTAGGATCTCCCTTCTCAGTTCCTCCTTTGTGACCACCAACTCTTCCACCTCCTGTTTCCAGGAGGGGAAGGCAAGGAGGAGGGTAGCCCGCCCCGCCGTGATCCTCGGAGATACCGGTGGGCCTCAACCTTTAAGGTGGGTACCCTCTCGGAGTGCCCCGATGGGGCTACCCCGAAGCCAGGTTCCCTTCAGCCCAACTTGTAGGCCCCGTCAGTATGCTCCGGACCACGCACGGGGCAGGAGTTTATCTTATCTCCACCCCGAGCCGATCTCTCAACCTCCTCACGAGGTCCTCGATAACCGATCCAACCTCCTCGCTCGAGAGGCTACCCTCTCTGCTCCTCATCACCATCCTTACTCCTACGCTCTTCTTGCCTTCCCCTACCTTCTCGCCTGTGTACAGGTCGAAAACAGTCACCTCTTCCACCATACTACCCATGTGAGATCGGATCTCATTTAATAATTTACCCACAGGAAGGTTTTTGTCCACCACCAGGGCGAGATCCCTTATGACCGGGGGAAACCTGGATACCTCAGCGTACTTGGGAACGCCCTCTTTTGTCCCCAGCTTTCCAAGGGATATCTCCGCCAGGAAGACGGTGCCTTTGATCCCAAGATCCTTCTCCAAAGAGGGGTGCAGTCTCCCGAGGAAGCCCACCTGATCGTCACCCTTCAGGACCCTTGCCTGTACGTGGGGATGGAGGAACTTCTCATCGGAAGGTACCGTGACCACCTCCTGACCCGTGAGGCTCACAACACCCTGAACGAGGGTCATGAGGTCCGTATGGTCCCACTCCTTGTAGGGGTAGAGTCTTGATCTCCCCTTTAAGAGGATCCCAACCCTCAGGTCCTCCCCTTCTTTGGTGAAGACCCTTCCTATCTCGAACACAGCCAGATCGAAGTTGTAGTGGCTGTCATTGTAGAGGGTTGTCCTCAGGAGGGAGGGCACCAGTGTAGATCTTAAGAACCTCTGGGAGGGGATCAAGGGATTTACTATCTCCACCTGGGGAGGTTCGATCCCGAGGGTTCTGTAGAGGCTGTCCTCCTCGTAAGATATGTTTATAACCTCCCTCAGGCCTCTTGCCCTCAGGAAATCCGCTATCTCCCTGGTCAGCTCACGTCTGTAGTCGGATCTGGAGGGGAGGCTAACCTCCTCGGCGGGGAAGCTTTCGTAGCCCTTCACCCTCATTATCTCCTCAATTATGTCCACGTCCCTGCCTATGTCGAACATCCTGTGGGAGGGGACGAACACCTCCACACCGCACCTCTTGATCTCGTGGGGTATCTCGAGGGCCTTCAGTATGTTACCCACCTCCTCAGGGTCGAACTCACCCCCTGAGTACCTTACGAACTTGCCCACCTGGAGAAAGATCCTTTTGGGTTCGTACCTCTTTACGTAGAGGTCCCTCACGGCCACAAGATCGCCTCCTGCGAGATCGAGGATCATGGACACGGCGAGATCCTCGGAACTGTCCAGCCAGCCTATGTCCACGTTCCTCTCAAACCTGTAAGAGCTTTCAGTCTGTATGCCTAACCTCTTCGATCCTCTTCTTATCCTTTTGGGATCGAAGTAGGCTGCTTCGATCAGCACCCTTGTGGTTGACACGCTCACAGCGGTCTCCTCCCCGCCCACTATACCAGCTATGGCTACGGGCTTCTTAGCGTCCGCTATGACAAGGACCGTCCCGTCCAGGGCGACCTCCCTTCCCTCTATGGTTCTCATCTTCTCTCCGTCCCTGGCAGATCTGACTATGACACCACCCTCTAACCTGTCCAGATCGAAGGCGTGGAGGGGCTGTCCTTCTTGGATCATTATGTAGTTAGTTACATCCACCACGTTGTTTATAGACTTCAACCCTGCCTGCCACAGTCTCCTGCGTATCCTCAGAGGAGACCGCTTTACCTCAATACCCTCTATCACAACCCCCCTGTAACGCCAGCAGTCCTGATCCAGTATCTGGATATCTACCTCACCTGTCTCGTCGAACCTGGGCACGTCCCTTCTGATCTTGGGTAGGTTAAGGAGTGCGCTGAGATCTCTGGCTATCCCCCTTACGCTGAGCATGTCCCCCCTGTTGGGTGTTATGTCCAGTTCGAGAAGGGGATCACCGAAGCCAAGAACACTCCCCACATCGGATCCGGGATCCAGGGGGTCCTCTACCTTAAGCACACCTTCCTCCGCATCGTCCAGACAAAGATCCTGGGGAGAAAGGGCCATGCCCTCGGACACTACCGAACCGAAGGGCACCTTTTCCACTACCCTGCCCTTAACCCTAGAACCGGGGGTGGCCACAGGGATCATGACTCCAGGCCTTATCTCCTTGTCCGTCGTAACTAAGCTGACCTTACCCTTTGGTCCAAGGTCAACCGACAGAACGGCGAGATCCTCCCTCTCGGGGTGGTCCGCCACCTCGATTACCCTGCCAAAGACAGCACCCTCAACCTCGCCACCGAAGGTATCCACCGTAGCTTCAACGCTTCTTAAGGATAGGGCTTCCGCGATCTCCTCCGGTTCCTTACCTTTAAGGTCTACGAACTCTTCCAGCCAGGAGAGGGAAATTCGCATGGGAGTTATTTTACCAGAGTCGTTGTCACAACTAATTGATAACCAGTATCAAATGAGATCGAATAACTGACCCTTATAGGACCCATTAGGAGGTTTTATTGCAAATAATTATCATTTGCCTAAAAATTCATTAAAGAACTGTTAGCAGTAACGAAGGAGGTGAAAGATGAGATCATTGAAACATATGGTCATCGTGGCCACCCTTTCGACCTTTGGCGTCTCCTTAGGAGTCCAGGAGGGTTCCCACTACTCTATCAAGTATGTAAAGGAGTTCGCTCCGGGGACAGCCCTTGCCAAGGGATCCGGCAGCGGCGTCATCGAGGGTAAGGTTATCTACGTTGGCAAGAGAAAGCTGAGGAACAAAAAGAAGCTCATAACCAAAGACAAGGAGGTCTGCGGACGCGGTTTCAAGATCGACCAGGTTTACGTAATATCCAAGGATGGAGGGGTAAAGAACGCGGTGGTCTTCGTAGAGGGTGTAAGGGGTGATACAAAGAGGTCTGCGAGGATAGTTCAGGAGAAGTGTGAGTTCCAGCCCAGGGTCGTAGCCCTGACGACCGGATCCGTTCTGGAGATAGAGAACAGGGACGCCACCAAGCACGAAGCCAACGGTGTTCAGGACTTTGAGACCATATTTCAGCTCTCCCAACCTAAGAAGGGCATGGTGGACAAGGTTAAGCTAACGAAACCGGGCGTCGTGGAGGTAACTTGCAACATCCACGGCTGGATGAAGGCCTGGGCTGTGGTTGTGGACAGCCCCTACTTCGCGGTTACAGACAAGGAAGGAAAGTTCAAGATTGTGGGTTTACCACCTGGGAACTATAAGATCAAGGTCTGGCATGAGGGCCTTGGGGAGAAGTCCATGACCGTTAAGGTATCTGAGGGCAAGCCTTCCAAGGTGGTCTTTGAGCTGAAGTAATAAGGAGGGAAAAAGATGAAGGGAAAGCTGGTGATATCAGCCCTCGTGGGTGCTTTTCTGCTTGCAGGCTACGCCGACTCAAAGAGGGCTCCCCGTATAGAACCTCTGCCCGACAGACCCCCCGAACCCAGGGACAACCCCACCACACCTGTGAAGGTCGAGCTGGGTAAGCTCCTGTACTTTGACCCCAGGCTTTCGGGAGACGGGAGCGTCTCCTGTGCCACCTGTCACGATCCAAACCACGCCTGGGGTAAGAAGAGAGTTATGTCCCCAGCCTACCCTGAGAACAAGCACTTCAGACACTCACCTACGGTCCTCAACGTGGCCTACAACACCCTGATGTTCTGGGATGGAAGGGTCAAGACCTTGGAGGAACAAGCCCTGAAACCTATAGCTTCACCCTTCGAGATGAACATGAACTACGACCTCCTCGTGGAAAGGTTGAAGGCGATACCAGAGTACAGGGATCTGTTCAGAAAGGCCTTTCCCAAGGACAAAGACCCTGTGACTATAGAGAACGTGGCCAGGGCGATAGCGGCCTTCGAGAGAACGATCGTCTGCAACGACTCCCCCTTCGACAGATACATGAGGGGTGAAAAGGACGCAATGGACGAACTCCAGATAAAGGGTATGAAGCTGTTCGTAGGAAAGGCTGGGTGTGTTCAGTGTCACAACGGTCCCAACTTCACAGACAACAAGTTTCACGTAACAGGGGTGCCCAAGAACAAGATCGAAGACAACGCCCTTGTGAAGGCGACCAGGAACTTCGTCCTCAGACAGGCGGGCTTCAAAAACCCCGATGAGTTCGACAGGGACCTGGGAAGGTACTTCATAACCAAGAAGGAAAAAGATAAAGGGGCCTTCAAGACACCCACCTTGAGGAACGTGGCCCTCACGCCACCTTACATGCACAACGGCGTCTTCAAGACCCTCGACGAGGTGATCGAGTTTTACAACAAGGGCGGTGGTGACGTACCCAACAAGTCACCCCTCCTGAAGCCTCTAAACCTCACGGAGGAGGAGAAGGAAGCCTTAAAGGCTTTCTTGGAAGCCCTCACCTGCGAAAACGTACCTTTTGTTGAGGAGCCTGAACTTCCGCCCTATGAAGAAGAAATTGCGAAGGGAGGTGGTTGAGATGAAGGAGATGTCGAGGAGAAAGTTCATCAAGGTCTCGGCGAAGGCTGGTATGGCAGCCTTCACAGCGGGGGCCGTATCACCCCTCTTGGGGGTGGTGAACGTAACCGAGGCTAAGACGTCCAAGAGGTCAAAGGTCACACCCTTCAGGTTCGTGGTGATAGGGGACGCACACCTCTACGAGATGGACAACCACAGATTCGACAAAACCTTCGAAAGGGCTATAAACGACATAATCAAGATGAGGCCCAAGCCAGACTTTGTCCTCTTCATAGGGGACCTCGCCCAGTTTGGGAAGGTGAAGGAGCTCGAGAAGGGGAAGAGGTACTTAGATAGGCTTAAGAAGGCGGGCATACCCTACAGGATAATACCGGGGGAGCACGACTGGTACCTCGATATGGGCAAGACCTGGAAGGAGATGTTCGGCAAACCCTACTGGTCCTTCGACCATAAGGGTGTCCACTTCATAGGTATGAACTCCATACTGGTAAGGGACTACTGGACCGCCAGGAACATGTCACCTTGGGAGAGGATGCTCGCTATAGCGGAGCTCGAGTGCCACATATGCGGTCTCTGGGGTGTTAGGGAGGAACAGCTCGAGTGGCTCGAGAAGGACGTCAAGAACCTCTCCCCAGACACACCCATAGTGGTCTTCACCCACTCACCCCTCTGGGACTACTACCCAAGGTGGAACTTCCAGACCGAGGACGCACCCCAGGTAAGGCAGATACTATCCAAGTTTGAGAAAGTCATAGCCATCCACGGACACGTCCACCAGGTCGTCTACAACAAGACAGGCAACATGGTCCACATAGGTAACCTGGCTACAGCCTGGCCCTGGCCCTACCCACCCGTGGACCTTCCCTTCCCCAAGATCAGGATGCTGAGGGTTGACCCAGGTGACATCTACGACGGTGTGGGCTTCGCCAGCACCTTCCTCGATGATACCTTCCTCGGTGTAATGAAGTACCACACCTGGGCTGAGCTCATACCTGAGGATATAAAGGACGGAGTTCCACTATAACAGGGAGGTGTTAAAGATGAGAGGTACAAGGACGTTAGTTCTTCTGGGTCTGGGAGCTTTCCTTGGCTTTAGCATCAACTTTCTGATCAACGTAGCCGAGGCGAGGAAGCCCTTTGAGGAAGAAGACCTAAAGGCCATGAACGAGGCCCTTATGGAGCTTGTGAAGAAGGGCGATGAGCTCTGGCACAGCCCTAAGCTGGGGAATAACGGCCTCACCTGTGCCAACTGCCACCCTGACGCTGCAAACACGAATCCCCACACCTTCCCCAAGTTCCAGGACAACGTGGGCAAGGTGGCCACTCTAAGAGAGATGATAAACTGGTGTATACAAAGGCCCTTGGAGGGCAAGGCTCTCCCCGAGGATAGTGAGGAGATGAAGGCCCTTGAGGCTTACGCTATATACATGTACAGGGGCTACACCTTAAGACCTGGGGACAACACAAGGGAGTACCCACCCGTTAAGGTAGAGTCTGGTCCAGGATACCCTTGATAAGCTCCGCGCCCCCTTCGCCCCCTTTTATAATCTTTTTTGATGCTCATAAGGACTCCTTACCTTGCGGTCGATGTAATAGTACAACTCTGGGAGGGTGATAGGTTCAAGGGCATAGTCCTTGTGGAGAGGAAAAACCCTCCTGTGGGTCTCGCCATACCCGGCGGTTTCGTTGAGGTCGGCGAGTCCGTCGAAGCGGCAGCGGTAAGGGAGATAAAGGAGGAAACTGGGCTGGACGTTAAGCTGAGGAGGCTCTTAGGGGTTTACTCGGAACCGGACAGGGACCCCAGGTTCCACGTGGTCTCCGTTGTCTTCGTAGGCGATGCGGAGGGAGACCCCCAGGCTGGTAGCGACGCAAAAGAAGTAAAAGTTTTCAGGATCGAGGACGTACCTCTGGATAGGCTCGTCTTCGACCACAGCAGGATCATCCTTGACTATCTTCGGCTAAGATAAGATCCACCTTTCCCCTCTCCTCGTCCACCGAGAGGACCCTTACCTTAACCGTATCTCCGAGCCTGTAGATCTTACCCGTCCTCACACCCACGAACCTGTGGGCTGGCTCATCGTAAACGTAGTCGTCGTCTGTGAGGGTCGTGATCCTGACAAGACCCTCCACGAGGGTCTCCTTTATCTCCACGAAGAAGCCGAAGGAAGTGACCCCTGTTATTATCCCCTCGAAGGTCTCCCCTATCCTGGACCTCATGTACCGAGCTTTAAGTATGTCTATAGCCTCCCACTCCACCTCGTCGGCTAACCTCTCCTGATCCGAGAGGTGCTGCCCCGCCTCCTCCAAGTACTCGATCCACCTCCCGTGGTCTATGTCCTCCCCCCTTATGGCCTTCTTCAGAATTCGGTGGACTATAACGTCTGGGTACCTCCTTATGGGTGAGGTGAAGTGGGTGTAGGTGTCCGAGGCGAGGCCGAAGTGACCCAGGTTGTGGGGGCTGTACTTGGCCCGGCTCATGGACCTCAAGGTGAGGAACCTTATGAGCTGCTCCTCGGGTCTCCCCTCAAAGTCCTCTATTATCCTCTGGAAGAACTTAGGTGTGTACTCCCTGGGCTTTTTGACCTTGTATCCGATCCCCGACAGGATCTCCAGCAGGTTCTCAACCCTCTCAGGGTCGGGTGGTTCGTGAACCCTGTAAAGACAGGGGTACCCGAGGCTTTCGAGGTGTCTGGCCACCGTTTCGTTGGCGGATATCATGAAGTGCTCTATTATCCTGTGGGCTATGTGCCTCTCGTAGGGAACCACCGCCGTGGGCTCTCCGAACTCGTCCACTATCACCTCGGCCTCTGGAAGGTCGAAGTCTATGCTGCCCCTCTCCCACCTCCTCCTGCTCAGGATCCTGTACAGGTCCTCCATAAGCCTGAGGGGCTTTACCAGCTGGGGATACTTGTTCTCGAGGGTCGGGTCCCCAACTATAAGAGAAAGGGCCTCGTTGTAGGTGAGCCTCGCCTTGCTCCTTATAACGCTCTCGTATATGTCGTATAGTACCAAGTTCCCCTCCTCGTCGAAGACCATCTCGCAGGTAAAAGCGAGCCTGTCCTCGTCAGGCCTCAGGCTGCACAGATCCGCCGAGAGCTTCTCTGGAAGCATGTGGATAGCCCTGTCGGGAAGGTAGAAGGTGAAGCCCCTCCTGTAGGCCTCCCTGTCCAAGGCTGTGTCTTCCTTAAGGTAGTAGGTGACGTCAGCTATGTGGACGAACAGCCTGTAGTGCCCCTCCTCGGTCATCTCTATGGCGACCGCATCGTCGAAGTCTCTCGCTCTCTCGGGGTCTATAGTGAAGCATACCTGGTCTCTGAGGTCCCTTCTCCTCCGGTACTCTTCTTCGGAGATCTCTGAAGGTATGAGATCCAGCTCCCTGATGGCCTCCTCGGGGTACTCGGTCGGCAGGTTGTACTTCCGTATGATCAGGTCTATGGCGATGAACTTCTTCTCTGGGTGGCCTAAGACCTCCTTCACCTTCGCCCTCGCAGGGGTCTTGTCGCTCGGGAAGTGTGTTATCTTGGCCACAACCACCGTTCCGTCCTCAAGCCTGGAGCAGTCCCTCTTCCCCAGGATAAGAACCTGGTGAACGTTGTCATCTACGGGCACGAGGGTGCAGGTGCCGTCCTCCTTCTTCACCTTCCCCACTATCTCCTGCCTCGATCTCTTCAGGACCCTCTCTATCCTCACCTCCTTCCTTCCTTTAAACTCAACGATCTTGGCCCTGACGATGTCACCTGCGAACACCTTCTGCATCTCGAAGGGGGGTATGTATACATCCTTCTCCCTTCCCTCCACCTCAAGGAAGCCGAACCCCGCAGGGTATGGGATCACCTTACCTACGACCCTCTCCTCCTTCTCCAGAGTGAACTTTCCCTTTACAACCCTTACCTTTCCCTCCCTCTTGAGCTTCCTGAGGGCCTTCTTCAGCTTCTTCCTGCCCTCCTTGTTCACTCCTAAGGACTTGGCTATCTGTAGGAAGTGGAGGGGTTTCTTTGATCTCGCTAGCAGATCTAGTATCTCCTTCTCTGAAACGCTCTTCTCCTTCTCTTTCATTCGTTTTAAATTATAAGGTAGAACTCCGATAAATATCATTGATGGATCCCGCAGCCATAATCGGTATCCTGGGTGCTTTTGCGATGATATCTATTGCCATCGTGATAGGTGGCAGTCCGACGGCCTTCATAAACATACCTTCCATATTCATCGTTGTGGGTGGAGGTATGGCCGCAACTTTGGGAGCCTTCCCGCTCAAAGACTTCATAAAGGGTGTGGCCTCTATAAAGGATGCCTTCCTGTGGAAGCCTCCCGATCCCTTGGAGACCGTTGAGTTTCTATCCGAGATAGCTACCAAGGTGAGGCGTGAGGGTATCTTAGCCCTTGAGTCGGAGATAGACCTCTACTACCAGAGGGACCCTCTCCTCGGAGACATGATAAGGATGCTTGTAGACGGGCTTGAGCTCGAGGAGATAAAGGTGAGCGCTGAGGGGGCGATAGCCCAGCTCGAGGACAAGCTCTCGACCAACGTGGCCGTGTGGGAGAGGCTCGGTGAGCTCTTCCCCGCCTTCGGGATGATAGGCACCCTTATAGGTCTCATCCAGATGCTCAGGAACCTGAACGACCCCTCCGCTCTGGGGCCGGGTATGGCGGTGGCCTTGATAACGACCCTCTACGGAGCTATCCTCGCTAACGCTTTCGCTATCCCGATAGCAAGCAAGCTCAAGAAGATAAAGGATACTGAGATCCTCTACAGGAACATATACCTACTCGCCATAGAGGCAATCCAGAAGGGGGTGAACCCGAACATCCTGAGGCAGGAGCTGTCGATCATGCTTGGCCTTGAGG
>WFOY01000016.1 GCA_015487835.1 Aquificaceae bacterium | reverse complement strand
GCGTGGCCCTTATCAGCAGCACCACTATAACTATTACCACAAGCTCCGTTACCCACCTGGGGAGGCCTCTCATGGTTCTCAGATCTTACCACAGATCTCCTCGCCCTAAGCTGCCCGCAGGCACCGAAGACGTCCGCCCCCTTGCTGAACCTCACGAAGGTGGAGATGCCTCTGTCCCACAGAACACTCTGGAACCTGAGGACCCTCTCGAGAGGTGGCCGATCGTAGGGTAGGCTTGGGTGGGGGTTGTAGGGTATGAGGTTTACCTTGAACCTCTTCTTATGGCCGCCTATCAGGTCTGCGAGTCTCCGGGCGTCCCTCTCCGAGTCGTTCACGTCCTTTATGAGGACGTACTCTAAGGTTATCCTTCTGTAAGGCTTTAGGGGATACCTTTTGAGGACCTCCATGAGGTCTTTTAGGGTGTTCGTCCTCGTGATAGGCATCAACTCCTCCCTCAGATCCTGGGTCGTCGCGTTCAGAGAGACTGCCAGGTTTACCTCCTTGAGGACGTCGTCCCTTGCCATCCTCCTTATCTGGGAGACTATACCGCTGGTGGATACCGTCACCCTCCTCTTGGACAGGTCCAGGCCCCAGGGTGACACGAGTATCTCCACAGCCCTCCTCAGGTTTTCGTAGTTAGCGAGAGGCTCCCCCATACCCATGAAGACCACGTTCCTTATCCTCTGACCTGTGTCCTTAGCCACCTGGAGGTACTGGTCCACTATCTCCGAGGTCCTCAGGTTCCTCATCAGCCCGTCCAGGGCGGTAGCACAGAAGGTGCACCCCACCGCACACCCTATCTGGGTGGAGACGCAGAGGGTCAGGTGGTCCCTCTCCTTTATCAGCACAGTCTCCACCGTGTGTCCGTCCTGGGTCCTGAAGAGGTACTTCACGGCGTCGGGGGCCTCGACCCTCTCCAGAAGGGTAAGGGGGTGGAAGGCGAACTCTTCAGACAGCCTGGCCCTTCCCTCCTTAGGTAGGTCCGTCATCTGGGAGAAATCGGTGACCAGCTTGGTGTACACCCACCTCAGGATCTGCTTCGCCCTGTAAGGCTCAAGGCCGAGGCGGACCACCTCTCTCTGGAGTTCGGGCAGCGTGTAGTCGGTGACGAACCTCATAGGAATTAAGTTACTTCCTCTTCGTGATCTTGACCTTGCCCTCCGCTATGTCCTCTATGGCCTGAAAGGTCTTCTTGATGAGTTCCCTCTCCCCCCTTATGAAGAAGTCGTCACCCTCCTCCAGGAGCTGAACCGTTCTCTTCACAGCGGCGTGAACCAGCTCGTAGCGGGAGCTCGCCTTGCTAAGGGCCTTCTCTATGTTAGGCCTTCTTGACATAGCACTCACCTCCTTCTAAAAGGGAGAGTATGTCGTCGCCGATCATAAAGCTCTTCAGGTTTCTGAACACCTTGCCCCTCTCACACCTAGAGGCTAAGATTATGCTCCTCAACTGGTCCACCGCCTTATCAACGAAGTCGTTAATTATAACATAGTCGAAGAACCTGGCACAGGGTATCTCCTTCTTGGCCATCTCCAGCCTGACCTCCGCGTTACTGTCCCTGTAACCCCTGGCTATCATACGTCTTTTTAGCTCCTCCAGTGAGGGTGGGAGTAGGAAGACGGAGACAGCCTCTGGGAAGACCTCCTTAACCCTGAAGGCTCCCTGGACATCTATCACCAATAAGGAGTCCACGTTCTCCTTGATGTTCCTCTCCACCTGGTCCCTCAGCGTCCCGTAGTAGTTGCCGTACACCTCCGCATACTCTAAGAACCTGCCCTCTTTTATCCCCCTCTCGAACTCCTCTCTTGACATGAATATGTAATCGACGCCGTCCCTCTCCCCGGGTCTTGGTTCCCTGGTGGTGGCGGTGACCACCCTCCTTAGACCCTCTACCTGCTGGAGGAGCTTGCCGGCTACGGTGCTCTTCCCCGTTCCTGAGGGTGCGGACAGTATGAATATACCACCCATGAACTGATTATAGCATCCCTCTGAATATCCTGTAGAACTCCCCCCTCCTCTCGACCAGAAGGTAGAAGCTCCCCTCCTCAACTATGTTCCCTTCCTTCATAACCACTATCCTGTCGCACTCGGTTACGTTAGAGATCCTGTGGGCCACTATCAGGATAGTCTTCCCCTCAAAGAAATCGAACACGTTTTTGAGTATCTTCTTCTCCGTGTTCGCGTCGAGGGCTGAGGTCGCCTCGTCCAGGATTACTATCTCCGGGTTTTTCAGAAAGACCCTGGCCAAGGCTATCCTCTGCCTCTCTCCTCCCGACAGGGCGTAACCCCTCTCACCCACGACCGTGTCCAGACCATCCTCCAGCTGGTCCACGAAGTCGCAGAGGGCGAGCCTGAGGGCCTCCCTTATCTCTCCCTCCGTCGCGTCCGGCTTCGCTATGGTCAGGTTCTCCCTGATGGTCCCGTTTATCAGGAAGGTCTCCTGGGTGGACATGCCTATCCTGTCCCTGAGACTCCGGAGGTCAAACTCCCTGAGATCCACACCGTCCACGAGTATCCTACCTTCATAGTCCAGGAGCCTGGGTATCAACCTGACTAAGGTGCTCTTCCCGGAACCTGTGTGCCCCACTATGCTGACCTTCTCGCCCTTCACGATGGTCAGATTTACATCCCTCAGGATCTCCTTGCCGTCCACCTCAACCCGAACGTTTCTGAACTCGATCGACTCTCTGAGACCGGGGAATCTGAGACCTCCCGACCTCTCCTCCCTGATCCCTAGGATCTCCCTGACCCTCGATACTACGGGGAGGGTTCCCTTCAAACTCATAAGGGCCTTCTGGGAGTTAAGGAGGGGCGGCTGGATCATGAACAGGGCCGTGAGGTAGGAGACGAAGTCCCCCGGCGAGAGGTGGCCTTCCACGATCCTGTAGCCTCCGTAGAGAAGGACGCCCGCGACCGCCGTGTAGCCGAACATGTAGTTGAGAGCGGTGTTTCCCGTTACGTAAAGGTCCATCTTAACCGAGAACCTGAATATCCTCCTGTTCCAGTCGGCGAACTGTCTTATGATCCTCTCCTCCGCGGAGAAGACCTTTACGTT
>WFOY01000015.1 GCA_015487835.1 Aquificaceae bacterium | reverse complement strand
GCTCGGAGATGTGTATAAGAGACAGTGTACCAATAACTTATTCTCAAACGATTTGATCAGTGCTACCAGTAACTTACACAACTTTCCACATTTATCCACATTGTGTAATGATCTTCCACATTTTTCAAAAACTTATACCTGTTTAATATGTACAGAAACACCAACAACTTGTAAACTTTCCACATTCTGAATCCACATATGTTTAAAATCTCGATCCGTGAACAACTTCCGTTGTGGAGAGTTCTTGTCAGGTTTTGTAAGAGATATCAATATTTTACTTATTACAGGTCTTTTTGGATCCACAGCCTGTGGATGGATTGTGGACAAATTGTGGATAAGTTGTGGATAAATTGTGGAAAGTCGTAAAATGTAAGTATGTCAGCTAAGGTTCTCATAGTGGACGATGAGGAAGGTATAAGGAGGTCTTTAGAGGATATCTTGGGAGATGAAGGGTACAGGGTGTCCTCAGTATCCTCTCTTCAAGAGGCTAGCAAGAAGATCTCTGAAGAGTTTTTTAACGTGGTCCTTTTAGACGTCTGGATGCCGGATGGGGACGGTATAGAGTTCATAGACAGGATAAGGGACGTATCTCCCGATTCGGTGATAGTGGTTATAACTGGCCACGGTAACGTGGATATGGCTGTTAAGGCTATAAAGAAAGGGGCGTACGATTTCATAGAGAAGCCCTTTTCTATGGACAGGATCCTTATAACGGTACGTCACGCTGTCAGAGAATCTACAAACAGAAGGGTGACGGGAGTGGAGGAAGATATAGAGTTCATCGGAGAATCCAAACCTATCAAAGAGATAAAGAGCATGATACCCAAGATAGCCAAAAGCAAAGCCCCTGTGCTCATTCTCGGTGAGAGCGGGACGGGAAAGGAGTTAGTTGCTAAGCTGATACACAGGTACTCCGAGAGACGTGGTCCCTTCGTCGATATCAACTGCGCCTCCATACCGGGTGATCTCGTCGAGGCTGAACTCTTCGGTTACGAAAAGGGAGCCTTTACGGGGGCGACCTCGAGGAAGAAGGGTAAGTTCGAGATAGCCGACCAGGGCACTCTTTTCCTGGACGAGATAGGCGACATGGACCCAAGATCCCAGGCGAAGCTCCTCAGAGTTATAGAGACTGGAAGCTTCACCAGGTTGGGAGGCATACAGAAGATAGAGGTAGATGTTAGGATCCTGGCAGCCTCCAACAAGGATCTTCGCAAGGAGACTCAGAGAGGCAACTTCAGGGAGGACCTCTTCTACAGGCTGTCCGTCTTTACCATAGAGATACCTCCCCTAAGGGAGAGGGGTGAGGACGTGATCCTGATCGCCGAGTACTTCCTCAAGAAGTTCTCGGAGGAGTACAAGAAGAGCTGTAAGGTGCTCTCCGACGAGGCCAAGGAGATACTCATGAGGTACAGCTGGAAGGGTAACGTAAGGGAGCTCAAGAACCTTATCGAGAGGATAGTTATCCTCTGCGATAGTGAGGTGATAAAGCCCGAACACCTTGGGATGACCGCTGGGTACGTTATGAAAGACTACAGCTACCTCTTCAGGATCCAGAAGCTGAAGGAGGCGAGGATGGAGTTCGAAAAGGCCTTCATAGAGGCGAAGCTTAAAGAGCACAACTACGATCTCAAGGAGGTGGCGGACAGGATAGGAACGGACCTATCAAACCTTTACAGAAAGATAAAGACATACGGCATCAAGGTTAAGGACCTCCAAGGATCACTATGAAGCCAGCCGCCACTATAGCTGCTGTCTCCGTTCTGAGTATGTAAGTGTCTAAGCTGAAGGTGGTAAACCCTAGGTTCTCGAGTATCTCCAGGTCCCTCTTGGAGAACCCTCCTTCTGGGCCTACAGCTAACGCAAAGGACTTTTCCTTTTCCACCTTCAGCGTGGAAAGCGATCTGGCGTTCCTGGAGAGATGAAGGGCTATCCTCACATCCTCTTCAGGTCTTATAGACTCTACCTTTACAGGACCGTGTATTTTTAGTTCTGTGGGTCTGTTGGACTGCTTCATGGCTTCCCTTACTATCCTCTTCCACCTCTCCTTTCTCTTCGTTATGGGATCGACCATCTGAAAGCTTCTCTCAGTTATCGTTAGAACAATGCTTTCCACACCTATTTCTGTTGCCTTCTGCACTATAAAGTCCAGGGTTTTAAGATCGTTTGGTACACTTTGAAAAAGAGTTATCTTAACACCTGGTTGTCTCTGATCGATCTCTTCTACCAGCTCACACTCAGCTTCGTTTTTCTTTACGTTTTTCAGTACACAGCGGTAAATCCTGCCTTCGTGGATGAGACCTATTTCCTCTCCTATCCTTATCCTTCTTACCCTGAGGTGTTTCAGATCCTCCCCAGATATGTAAAACTTTGAACCCGACCTTCTTGAGGAGAAAAAGGTGTACATAAAGGGAGGGGGCTGACGCCCCCAAGGAGATCTACTTTATACTCTCCCTGAGGTCTTTGGCTGGCTTGAAGGCCACCACCTTTCTGGCTGGTATCTGGATCACCTGACCTGTTCTGGGGTTCCTTCCCTTTCTGGCTGCCCTCTTCTTTACGGTGAATATGCCGAGACCTGGGATGGCGATCCTTTCCCCCTTCTTCAGAGCCTTTCCTATAGCTACAACAGCAGCCTTCAGGGCTGCGTCAGCTTCCTTCTTGGTGATGCCTGCCTGCTTTGCGATCTCCGCAACAAGCTCAGCCTTTGTCATAGCACAACCCTCCCGATAGAATTTAAGCTGATATAGATAATACATAACTTCTATCGATTTTGCAAGTCTTTTCTTTGTTCTATAATTATCTTCTGTCGATCCGGAGGTTTTTGAATGGACTATAAAGAGACCCTGAACCTGCCAAGAACCAGGTTTCCTATGAAGGCGGACCTACCTAAAAGGGAGCCTCTTATTCTGGAAAGGTGGAAAGATCTCTACAAAAAGATCCAGGAAAAAGGTGAGGGCAGGGAGGTGTTCCTTTTACACGACGGTCCCCCCTACGCTAACGGGAACATCCATATAGGCCACGCCCTCAACAAGATCCTCAAGGACATAATTAACAAGTACAACCTGATGACAGGAAAGAGGGTCATTTACATACCCGGGTGGGACTGTCACGGCCTCCCCATAGAGAGGGAGGTGGAGAAGAACTTGAAAAAACAGAACGTACGCAAGGAGGACATCCCTAAGGGTGAGTTCAGGAAGCTGTGCAGGGAGTACGCTTTGAAGTTCGTCAGGATACAGAGAGAGGAGTTCAAGAGGTTGGGTGTCTTGGGAGACTGGGACAACCCTTACCTCACGATGGACCCAAACTATGAGGCCCAGGAGATAAGGGAGATAGGCAGGTTCTTTGAGAGGGGGGCCGTTTACAGGAGCAAGAAACCAGTCTACTGGTGTATATACGACACCACCGCAGAGGCGGAGGCTGAGGTGGAGTACCAGGAGAGGGAGGACCCGAGCATATACGTTAAGTTCCCCGTTGAGGGGGAGGAGGATACTTGCCTGGTCATATGGACTACCACACCCTGGACGCTCCCCGCAAACCTGGGGGTCATGGTTGGAGAGGATTTCACTTACGCCTACGTGAAAACTGAGAAGGGCACCCTAATAGTTGTGGAAGACCTTGTGGACGACCTGCTAAAGGTGTCCGGTCTGGAGGGTAAGGTTGTAAAGAGGGTTAAAGGTTCTCAGATCATAGGTCTTAGATATAAGCATCCCTTTGTAAAAAAGGAGGACATGAAGGGCTACCTCTCCGAGGAGACCCTGAAGAACATGTGGAGGGTCTTCCCCTCCGAGTTCGTGGACACGTCCACAGGGACGGGTATAGTTCACATGGCCCCAGGACACGGCCAGGAGGATTACACCGTAGGGAAGAGGTACGGCCTTGACCCTTACGCACCAGTAGACGACAGGGGTCTCTTCGTAGAACCTGCACCAGACTTCATAAGGGGTATGAGGGTCTTCGATGCTAACCAGGTGATAATAGAGAGGTTAAGGGAATCAGGGCATCTCCTCCACGAAGGTAGGATAACCCACTCCTACCCCCACTGCTGGAGGTGCAAGAACCCCGTCATCTTCAGGGCTACACCCCAGTGGTTCATAAGCATGGAGGCTACCGTGGATGGGGAGACCATAAGGGAGAGGTCCCTGAAGGAGATAGACAGGGTAACCTGGATCCCCGAGTACGGCAGAAACAGGATAAGGAGCATGGTAGAGGTTAGACCGGATTGGTGCATATCTAGGCAGAGGTACTGGGGTGTGCCTATACCAGTCTTTTACTGCAAGAAGTGCGGTGAGATAGCGGCGGACAGGGATATCTTCGAACATGTGGCCAACCTGGTGGCCAGCTACGAGTTCGGATCCGATGTATGGTTCGATAAGGATGAGAAGGACCTGATCCCCGAAGGTTACAGGTGCAGGTCCTGTGGAGGGACGGAGTTCAAAAAGGAGGAGGATATACTGGACGTCTGGTTCGACTCAGGCTGCTCCCACGCTGCCGTTGTAAGACCCATGGGTTTTGAGAGGGCTGACCTCTACCTGGAGGGTTCGGACCAGCACAGAGGTTGGTTCCAGGCGTCCCTGATCGAATCGGTGGGTTCTTACGGAGAGTCACCTTACAAGGCCGTCCTCACCCACGGTTTTACGGTGGACGAGAAGGGGAGGAAGATGTCCAAGTCTCTCGGCAACGTTATATCACCCCAGGAGATCATAGAGAAGTACGGTGCTGACCTGATCAGGCTATGGGTCGTCTCAGAGGACTACACGGAGGACGTGAAGCTCGGAAACAGCATACTCAGAAACCTCGCCGAGGACTACAAAAAGATAAGGAACACCCTGAGGTTCCTCCTGGCCAATCTCTACGACTTCGATCCGGTCAAAGGATCCGTTCCATACAGCGACATGCACCACTTCGACAGGTGGGTTCTGTCAAGACTCCAGCACCTCCTGGAGGAGATCCACAGACACTACAGAGACTACACCTTCCACAGGGTGTACCATGCGGTTAGGAACTTCTGCGTAACCACACTATCAGCCATATACATGGACGTGGTCAAGGACAGGTTGTACGTTTACCCACCGGACAGCTGGGAGAGAAGGTCCGCCCAGACAGCCATGTACAGAGTGCTTGTCAGCCTGACCACATCCCTCGCTCCCTTCCTCAGCTTCACCGCCGAGGAGGTCTGGGAACATATAAGAGAGATAGACCCCTCTCTCCCGGAGAGCGTTTTCCTTTACGAGATACCTCTCCCAGAGAAGGACCTCATGGACCAAGAGCTTGAGAAGGATTACGACCTCATGCTAAAGGTTCGGAGCGACGTGTTTCGCCTCATAGAGGTGGCGAGGAAGTCCGGAACAGTAGGCCACCCTTACGAGGCTAAGGTGTTTCTGTTCGCAGACGAGGCCACTATGAATGTGATCAAGAGGTACACAGACTACCTTAGGTATTTCCTCACAGTCAGCCAGGTTGAGTTTTCGGAAGGGGGTGACATAAGGGGGGAGGGTGAGGAGGTGAAAGGTGTTAAAATAGGCGTCTCGAGAGCCGAAGGTAAGAAGTGTCCAAGGTGCTGGATATACTCTCCGGAAGAGGAGTTCAGAGGAGATGTTTGCAGGAGATGTGCGGACATACTGGAGAGGATGGGCTATAAGACCACCTAAATCATACCCACAAGAGGGTTTAAGGATAGATTAACTTGGTTGGCAGGAGGAAGAGTTATGAAACGTGAGACGGTCCCGATCGTAGAACTTCTCAAGGAGACCAAAGGGTCCGTGCTCATACTCACCCACGAGAACCCGGACGGGGACGCACTCGGTAGTGCTATGGCTCTCTATCTGTTCCTGAAGAAGAAGGGAAAGGATGTAACTGTGGGTTGCAAGGACCACGTTCCCCATTTTTTGGACTTCATACCCCATGTGGAGGAGGTGGTATCTTTACCGGACGGGAAGTTCTACGATATAGGGATAATAGTCGACTCAGCTGGCTTCTACAGGGCTGGCACCGAGGTTAAGGTAG
>WFOY01000014.1 GCA_015487835.1 Aquificaceae bacterium | reverse complement strand
GGGTCGGTTCCTGTGGGTGAGGTCCAGCCTCCCATAACACCGACCAGGGTGTTGCCAAACTGCTTCACCGCCGCTATCCTGGCAAACTCCACATCCCACTCACCCTCTTCAGCTTCGTAAAGAGGTTCGAGGATAGCCCCTACGTTCTCCGTTATCCTCCCTGCGAAGACCACCATAAACTCATCCGGGAAGACCACCTCGGAGTCCTCTCCCTTTTTCTTGCTGTAGGGGTAGCTAAGAACCCTGACCGACACAGGGTTGAACTTGGTGATCGTCCACCCGTCTCCGGCGGGTATGTCGGCGAGGGCCTTGCCCTCCGTATAACCTCTCATCTTGAACATCATCCCGTATCTGTTGAGCCTGGGTGGTATGGTATGGCACGTACTGCAGGTGAAGCCTGTCTGCCTTGCGAAGCTGGGGACAGCCTGAGCCGAGCTGTCCTTCAGGACCTCCTTGGGAAGTTCAGGACAGAGAGAGTTGAAGTACTCGTTTACCGCCAGCGGTGTAAGTACAGCTGCTGCCAGCCCTGCTACCAGGTATGCCCGCTTCATAGCACCACCTCCTGAGCATGATCTGGATCATGTTGTGATGATCAATTTATCCATGCAAACCTAAAAATTCAACGTTTAAATTTTTTGTGAAATTAACATCAAATTCAACGTTAAATAAACCTCTTGTATTCACACGCAAACTATCATAATATTTCTCGTGTAAGCCGTGACTCTCATCGAATCAGGAGGTGCTTGTTATGAAGTCTGATGGTGAGAACCAAAGATATGGGGAGAAAAGGGAGGTTTATATATGCCCTATGCACAAAGATGTTGTGGAAAATGAACCTGGAAAATGCCCAAAGTGCGGAATGTCTCTTGTTAAAAAAGAGATGTTCTTAGATAAAAGTGTTGGTTATGAACACTCTCATACCCAACATTTCCACCACAAAACAGAACACAAGCCCAAAGAACACACCTGTGGATCCCACATGCATGAAGAGGCTGAAGATCACAAGGAACACGCAGGCCACGACCACCAGATGCACATAGAGGAGATAAAGAGAAAGGCGATCGTGTCCACCATACTTACCGTGCCTGTTGTCCTCTACTCGAAGAGCATCCAGGAGATGATCGGCTTCTCGATGCCCACCTTTCCGGGAAGCGAGTGGGTCACACCGGTCCTTGCGACCGTGGTCTTCCTCTACGGGGGGGTCTTCTTCCTGAGGGGTATGGTGGAGGAGCTGAGGATAAAGAGGCCCGGTATGATGACCCTCATAGGTGTCGCCATATCGGTGGCCTTTCTTTACAGCCTCTCCACCTTGGTCTTCGGAGGTAAGGAGTTCTTCTGGGAGCTGACGACCCTGATAGTGGTTATGCTCTGGGGTCACTGGATAGAGATGAAGTCGGTCCTCGGGGCTTCGAGGGCCCTCGAAGAACTCGTGAAGCTGATGCCAACAAAAGCCAACCTCATAAGGAACGGGGATGTGGTGGAGGTCTCCGTTTCAGACCTCAAGCCAGGGGATATAGTCCTCGTCAAACCTGGTGAGAAGATACCTGCGGACGGGGTCGTTGTGGAGGGAAGATCCCACGTGAACGAGGCGATGATCACGGGTGAGTCGAAACCTGTGCCGAAAGGGGAGGGGGACAAGGTAATAGGCGGGGCGGTGAACATGGAAGGGTCCCTCAAGGTGAGGGTAGAGAAAACCGGGGAGGAGACGTATCTCAGCCAGGTCCTGAGGCTCGTCAAGGAGGCCCAGGAGTCCAAGACCAAGCTCCAGGACATGGCAGACAGGGTGGCCTTCTACCTAACCTTGGTGGCCATAACCGTCGGTGTATCTTCCTTCCTCGCTTGGATGCTTCTGAGGGGAGACCTTCAGTTCGCTGTGGAGAGGGCTGTCACGGTGATGGTTATAGCCTGCCCCCATGCCCTGGGGCTCGCGATACCCCTCGTTGTGTCTATATCCACCTCTTACTCGGCGAGGAACGGGATACTGGTGAGGAACAGGTTAGCCTTGGAGACCATAAAGGACGTGGACGCGGTCGTCTTCGACAAAACGGGGACTTTAACAGAGGGCAGGTTCGGTGTGTCGGACATAGTATCGGTGGGTATTGGGGAGGAGGATCTCCTTAGCATTACCGCAAGCGTTGAGAGGAACTCAGAACACGTCATAGCGAAGGCTATAGTCGAGGAAGCGGAGAGGAGAGGTCTCCAGATCCCTGAAGTGAAGGACTTCAGATACGTTCCCGGAAAAGGGGTCGTAGGGTTCGTGAATGGAAGGCAGGTGGCTGTTGGGACGAAACTCCTCATGGAAGAACTGGGGATAGATCTGAACGGTGAGGTCCTCGACAGCGCTAAAACCCTTGAGGAACAGGGAAAGACCGTAGTCCTCGTTGCCATCAGCGGTAGCCTTAGCGGGTGCGTGGCTCTCTCAGACAGGATAAGGAAGGAGTCCTACGAGGCGGTTAGGGAACTGAAGAGGATGGGAAAGAGGGTTGTTATGATAACGGGGGATTCGGAAAAGGTGGCGGATTTCGTAGCCAAAGAACTCGGTGTGGACGAGGTCTTTGCGAGGGTCCTTCCCCACCAGAAGGCTGAGAAGGTCAAGGAACTCCAGTCGAGGGGTCTCAAGGTAGCCATGGTGGGGGACGGTATAAACGACGCACCTGCTCTTGTTCAGGCTGACGTCGGTGTCGCCATAGGTTCTGGGACGGACGTGGCGGTGGAGAGTGCGGACATAATTCTCGTCAGGAACAACCCTCTGGACGTTGTGAGAATCATGAAGCTCTCCGCTATAACCGTAAGGAAGATGGTCCAGAACCTCTTCTGGGCTGCGGGTTATAACGTGATCACCGTGCCCCTCGCCGCTGGGGTGGCTGTCCCTTGGGGTCTGGTTCTAAAGCCTGCGGTCGGGGCAGTGTTCATGAGTGCGAGCACAGTAATAGTTGCCATAAACGCCATGCTTATGAAGAAAGATCTGAGGTAGGGCCATGGTAAAGCTGACCGAGTTCTTCGTAAGGAACAGGATCGCTATCCTGTTCGTTACCCTGTTTCTTCTACTCTACGGTTACTACTCTCTTAAGAAGACCCCGATAGACGCCATACCGGACCTATCCGATGTCCAGGTGATCATATACTCCAAGTGGATAGGTCAGGTTCCCCAGGTCATAGAGGACCAGCTCACATACCCACTCGTTACGAACATGATGGGTGTCCCGAGGGTAAAGACGGTGAGGGGATACTCCGTCCCCAACTACTCCCTCGTCTTCATAATCTTCGAGGACGGGACGGACCTATACTGGGCAAGGTCGAGGGTCCTCGAGAAGCTCGCCACCATAAGGG
>WFOY01000013.1 GCA_015487835.1 Aquificaceae bacterium | reverse complement strand
CTCCTGGCCTGTGAACCCGCAGACCTCCGTGTTGTCCCTCATGCTGTAAACCCTGTCCTTGACCTCCTTGGGTATGTCCCTTAAGGTGTAGCCTATCTCCCTCGTGTAGGCACAGGTCACGTACCTCTCGAAGACTATGAAGTCCTTGAAGCCCTCCTCCACCCTCTTGAAGAAGGCGTTGAGCTTCTCAAGTACAGTTCCGAACACCTGGTCGAGGTCCATAAGGCAGGAGGTCTCGAGGAACTCCTCCGTGGCCTTCGCCGTGGCCAGAATTATGTTCGTCACCTTAAGAAGGTCCTCACTGTTCATTCCCATCCTTTACCGCACCCTCCTTCAGGAACTTTATGTCCTCCTCCCTTACAACCTTCTCAGGATCAAGTATGAATATGATCCCGCCCTCTTCGGACCTTATGATGCCCTCCAGGACCTTCTCCTCCACGTTGGTGATCTGGTCCGCAGGCTGGATGGCCTCCTCCTCTACCCTGAGGATACCCTTCAGCTTGGTCACCTTGAAGCCAACCGGGACGCCCTCCAAGACAACCACCTTGTTGGACACCTCGGCACCCTCTATGCCCAGCCTCTTGGGAAGAGATGAGACCGCTATAACCGAGTTCCTGAGGTTGTAAACGCCTTCCACGTGATCAGGAGCACCCGGCATAGGGGTAACGGACTCCACCTCTATAACCTCCTTCACCTTCTCGATCGGTATGGCCATCTCGATCTTCCCCACCGTGAAGGTCACAAAGCTCCTCATGTCCTTTACCTCCCTTGTGTCCTCCGTCTTCCCGCTTCCCCTCGATATGTCCTCCACCTCCCCAGCCCTCACCACATCGGCCGCACTCATGATGAGGACTATCCTCTCGCCCCCGTCCAGGGCTATGACACCCCTTGAGGCTTCCTTATCCATGGGGAGGATGCCCTCCTCCTCGATCCACCTGATCTCCTTGACGTCTTCCACTGCGAGGGCGACAGCCGTCCCGTTCACCTGAACCACTATGGCCCTCCTCTCCTCACCCGCCTCCAAGCCTATGGCCCTTGCAAAGGATACGAGGGCCATCTCCTCGTCCCTGAGAAGGAACACCCCCTCCACGTAAGGGGGAGCCTTGGGCACCCTTGAGACCTTGGAGGGGTAGTCTATGATCTCTCTTACCTCCTCAACGGGAAGGGCGAACCACTCTTTCCCTGAGGGGAATATGACGAAACCTTTAAGGTTTTCCTTCTTGGACGTGACCTTCAGGCTCTCCCTGGCAACCTTCCTGGGTTCTTTCTTCCGCTTTGTTCTCTTCTTTCCGGTCACGGTCTTCAGGTCCAGGAGGAAGATCACCCTGTCCTCCCTCTTGAACATGCCTCTTATGAACTCCCTCTTTATCCCCTCAACCTCCTTCTTCCTTACCTTCTTGATGTCCTTCTCCTCCAGGTCCGTTATGCTGGAGACCGAGTCAACCAAAAGACCTACCGTCTTCCCATCCTCCTCGACTATGACGGCCGTGTCAGCCTCCGAGGGTTCTCCCCAGAGCAGACTCCTAAGGTCTATTAGGGGTATCACGTTGTTCCTCAGGTTCAGGACACCCCTCACGAACTCCGGAGCTAAGGGTACAGGGAAGACCCTGTCCACCCTGACCGTCTCGACCACCTTCTCGGTCTCGTAGGCGAAGTTCTGGTCCTTAACTCTGAAGACTATGAAGCTTCCTAAGCCACCCATCAGTAGGCCTGTAGCTCGTCCGCTATCGCCGCAAGCTCGTCTATCGCCTGAGATATCTGCTTCACAGCCTGCTCTATCTGGCTGACCGCCTGAGCAAGCTCGCTGGTGGTTCTGGCGGATTCCTCAGCTGCCGACGCTATCTGTTGGGAGGCTGAGACGACCGTTTCTACCCTGTCCAGTATCTCCTTGGATCCTTTTGCGGTAGCCGAGAGGAGGTCGTGGGCCTCCTTCGTTATGGTCACGCACTCGTTGGCGTTTGACCCTGCCTTGGAGGCCGTGTCCATGTCCGCCAGTATCTCAGCCGACACGACGGTCAGCTTCTGGGTGAATATGTCGAACTGGTCCTCTATCTCGGCCAGGCTGTTCTGGAGGTTGTCTATGTTCTCGGTTCCTTCGGTAGAAAGGTTCTTTATGTCCGAGGAGACCACCTCGAAGCCCCTGCCGAACTCCCCGGACCTCGCAGCCTCTATGAATCCGTTTACCGAGAGCATGTTCGTCTGGACCATGATCAGCTCCAGCTTGCCGATTATCCTGTTCATGTTCATCGTCTTTCTTCTCAGGTTCCTTATTCCCTCCATGCTCTCCTCTATACCGTTCCTGAGCTTCTCCAGATTCTCCCTGGCCTTCATGAGAGACTCCTTACCCTTCTCGTAGGGCTTCATCGCCTCCTCAAGGGCCTTCAGGCTGTTCTCAGCACTCTTCAAGACGTTTTCGGAGGCCGTCTGCACGTTCTTAGCCAGATTGAACATGCCTTCCGCGGACCTTGCCTGCTCCTCCGCAGCCGCCGACAGCTGGTCGACCGCCTGCTTCACCTGGTCTATGCTCCCCGTGAACTCCTCCACGGACGCGGAGAGCTGTTCCGCAGCCGCGGCTATCTGCTCAGCAGCCTTGTCCTCAATGGAGGCGGCGTCCCTCAACTCTACCGCCATCCTCCTAAGCTCCTCCGCCGCAGCGTTTATCTCGTCCATCGCTGTTGCAAGCTCACCGACCGACCTTGATATCTCCTCAGCCGCCGACGACTGCTCCGCAGCTGCCGAGGCCACCTGGTCCGAGCTGTTCTTAAGCTCCTCCAGGGCGTTGATCTCCTCCCTGTACAGATCTATGAAGTCCTCCACCGCCACCGTAAGGTCAGAGATCATCTTTGATATCTCCTCGAACTCCGAAACCACCTGCCTCATCACCTCGACCTGTTCCTTCCCTCCCTGGACAAGGGAGTTTATCCTGCTGACAACGCTCTTTATGCTCTCGACTATGGACCCCAGTATCTTCTGGATCTCGCCCGCGTTCTTTTCGGACATCTCGGTCATTATCCTCACCTCTTCAGCTACAACCGAGAAGCCCTTTCCGTGCTCACCCGCCTTCGCAGCCTCAATGGCAGCGTTTAGGGCAAGGAGGTTTACCCTGTCAGCTATCTTCAGGATAGACCCGGTTATCTTCTCTATGTTGGAGGAGATGTCCTCTATCACCTGAACGGTCTCGGTGGTCCCCTCTATCTTCTCGGCTGTGTCGAGTATGCTTCCAGAGAGGTCCCTTATTATCTGGGCCAGGGTTTGGGTCCTCTTGTGGAGGTCGGCCACCATATCGTGGAGCCTTCCCGCTTCCTCCATACCCTTCCTTATGAGGTCGTGTATAGCATCGACGGACCTTCTGTTCTCCTCCGTGGACCTCGCAGCCTCCTCCGCCGCGGAGGCTACCGTGTCCGCTGACCTCTTGGCCTGCTCTGTGGCCGAGGATATCTCAGCTATGGAGGCTGCCACCTCCTCCGCCGCCGACGCGATCCTCTCAACGAGAGCCTGCTTCTTAGCGGAGGTCCTCTGTTGCCTCTGCCTCGTTGTTCTAGTTCTCAGACCTACCCTCTCGGTTCCTTCTTCTGGCGGGAGTATCTCCTTCATAGTCTCTCACCTCCGGGAGGGAGCTTATACTTCTATGATTCGGTCGGAGAGACCAGTATGTTAGCGGAACCGTGATAGGACCTCTAACACGGTATTTGGGTCAAGGGGCCTGTGTATGTAGCCGTCAGCACCCAGATCGGTTATAAGATCCCTCAGCCTGTCGGCGGGGTCGAAGGAGAAAAGGACCACCTTGGT
>WFOY01000012.1 GCA_015487835.1 Aquificaceae bacterium | reverse complement strand
GGACTCGCCGGAGAGGTGAGGTCAGTCCACTTCGGTGATCTGAGACTGAGGGAGGCCAAGAGGTTCGGGTTCAGGAGAGCCCTGGTTCCGAAGAGTCTGGAGATCGATTCGGACCAGGGGATCGAACTCATATCTGTGTCCAATATAAAGGAGGCTATAGAGGCTGTTCTGTGATCTGCATGGGGAGGGTGACGGGACTCGAACCCGCGACATGGGGATCCACAGTCCCCCGCTCTACCAGCTGAGCTACACCCTCCTCCAGATTTAAATTATAGCACCCTCAGGGTGGGGAAATCCTGAAGCCCGTCACCGGATCTTAGAGACTCCACAGCACTCTCCGTCCAGTTCGCGAGATCCTCCCTGTTAAGCCGCATGTTTACAGGTCTGCTGACCTGGGGCAAAGCTGCCTTGAGGACCTTGAGAGCCTTCCCTCTCCTGCCAGATACGTAGTGGTGGAGGGCTATGGCTATCCTTATGATACCCTGGAGGGCCTCCTTTACCTCGTTGTCTCTCTGGATCGTCCACAGGTCCTCCAGAACCTCGTGGGCTTCGTAAAATCTTCCCCTGTTCCAGAGCCTCTGTGCTTCCAACAGGAGTTCCATCTCCCTGTCTATACCCAGTATGTCCTCCAGAACCCTGGTCTTAGATGGGGTCTCCTCAAGAAGTAGGTGAAGGAGAGCGTAGACTTCGAGAGGTCTGAACCCTTTTGACCTGACGTATCCGTTGAACCTCATGTAACCTTCGAGGTCGACCAGTCCAAGCGTTCTGACCATGGAAGGTGTGAGAGGTGTAAAGGTGTAAGGGTCCGTCAGATAGGCTACGTGGGAGGTAACCGCCAGCCTTCCCCTCCCTCTCATAGCAACCTTTCTGTAGATGCATCTTAGCCTCTCCTCCCTGGTATTTAGGTCCATACACTCTTCGAGGTTCAAACCTTCGAAGAAGGCCTTTAACCTCTCAAAGCTGTATCCTGTAAAGGTTTCCCAGCACCCAACTAAGACAAAGGGCACCATACACTCATCGAGACTTATATCCTTCTTTTTTAGGAGGTGGTTCACGAACCGCTTGTAGACCTGGGCGAGGGATGTGTCCTCTATCCAAAAGTCAACGAACTCCTTGGTCTTTCTGAGCATAGAGTCTGCTACATCCCTGGACACATCCCCATGCAGGCAGTTTATAAGGGCCTTGGAGGCCTCAAGGGGCAAACCCCTCTTCTCTAATCTGGTGTAGAACTGCAGGGCTGCATCTATAAGCTGTCTGTAGTTTTCAGACTTTCGCACCCATAGACTTCGCCTTCTCTACAACGTCCTCTATGGTCCCTACCATGTAGAAGGCGTTCTCAGGAAGGTGGTCGTACTTGCCCGAGAGTATCTCCTGGAAGGACCTTATTGTGTCTTCGAGCTTAACGTACTTGCCAGGCATCCCCGTAAACTGCTCGGCGACGTGGAAGGGCTGGGCGAGGAACTTCTGTATTCTTCTTGCCCTGTTGACTATGGCCTTGTCCTCTTCGGAGAGCTCCTCCATACCGAGTATGGCTATTATCTCCTGGAGCTCCTTGTATCTTTGCAGTATCCTCTTCACCTCCATCGCCGTGTTGTAGTGTTCTTCTCCCACGAACTCGGGTGCGAGGTACTTGGATGTCGACTCCAAGGGGTCTATGGCGGGGTATATCCCGAGTTCGGCGAGCCTCCTCGCAAGGACCGTCGTGGCATCCAGGTGTGCGAATATGGAGTAAGGTGCAGGGTCGGTGAGGTCGTCCGCGGGAACGTAAACCGCCTGAACCGCCGTTATGGACCCCTTCTTGGTGGAGGTTATCCTCTCCTGTATCTCACCAACGTCGGTGTTGAGGGTAGGCTGGTAACCGACCGCTGAGGGGAGTCTCCCGAGGAGCGTGGAGACCTCCGAACCAGCCTGGACGAACCTGAATATGTTGTCTATGAAGGCGAGGACGTCCTGACCTTCCACGTCCCTGAAGTACTCGGCCATGGTTATACCCGTCTGGGCTACCCTGAACCTTACCCCAGGGGGTTCGTTCATCTGGCCGTAAACCATCACCGTGTAGGGGAGGACCCCGGATTCTTTCATTTCAAGCCAGAGGTCGTTACCTTCTCTCGTCCTCTCGCCAACACCTATGACCACGGAGAAACCTTTGTGGAACTTGGCTATGTTGTGGATGAGTTCCTGCATCAGGACCGTCTTCCCGACGCCAGCACCCCCGAAGAGACCCACCTTACCTCCCTTGACGTAGGGCTCAAGCAGATCTATGACCTTTATCCCCGTCTCGAGGATCTCTATCTTGGTGGACTGCTCCTCGAGGGGAGGGGGTTCTCTGAACATGGGCCAGTACTCCTTCGCGTTCACGGGTCCCTGCTCGTCTATGGGCTGACCGACCACGTTGAATATCCTCCCGAGGACCTCCCTTCCAACGGGGACCTTTATCGGGCCTCCGAGGTACTCGACCTCCTGGCCCCTCACGAGTCCGTCCGAGGCCCCCATACCTATCGCCCTTACCCTTCTCTCACCTATGTGCTGGGCTACTTCGAGGTAGAGGTCCTCCTCGGCCCAGTTCCCCCTGTCGTCTATGAACCTCCTTCTGGTCTTTAACCCATGCTTTATGGGTGGAAGGTCCCCCGAGTCGAACTCCACGTCCACCACGGGACCTATGACCTGGACTATCCTTCCTACCAGCTTCTCAGCCATGCTGAAACCTCCTTATCCTTTTTCGTGGGGCATAGGTTTAAGCTCTTCCTTTAGCATAAATAACAAAACTCCCAAAATCACGATAAGCCCAATAATAACGAAAGCCTTAATAGCAATTTCAAACACTTCTAAGTTCCTCCAGAAGCTTGTTTATCTTAATATAACTCCTCAAAGCAAGTCCAGCCGAGACAAGAGCTGTAAGCACCCCAGCAAGTGTTAGAAATCCCCTAAAGATACTGAACTCTCCCAACATTATTCCCACAGATCCCCCACCAGAGGCTACCATCAGAGTGAAGAACAGGCCAAACCTCTGCATCTCTACGT
>WFOY01000011.1 GCA_015487835.1 Aquificaceae bacterium | reverse complement strand
TATAAGAGACAGTAGACAGGGTGAACGAACTCCTCTTCAGAGTCCAGCGGATAGAGAGGAAGTATGGAAAACCCTACGAGGAGGTCCTGAAGGAGGCCGAAGAGATAAGGAGGGAGATCCAGGAGACCCAGGACTTTGACCTGAGAATAGAGGACCTAAGGAAGGAAGCCGAGGACCTGGAGAGGAGGTTCGAGGAGGTCTCAGCCGATCTCTCCTTAAAGAGGAGGGAGGCTGCGAGTAGGATCGAGAGGTCGGTGGCCGAGATCTTGAAAGACCTTAACCTTGACAGGGCCTCCCTCAAGGTCAGGATCGATAGGTCTGGCCCCAGCAGGTACGGGTCTGACAGGATAACCTTCCTCTTCTCCGCCCACGGGGAGGACCTAAAACCCCTCGGTGAGGTGGCCTCAGGGGGAGAACTCACGAGGCTCTTCCTCGTCCTCTCCCTCATACTCCCACCCGTCGAAACCTACCTTTTCGATGAGGTTGATATAGGTGTTAGCGGTGAGACCTCGGTGAAGCTGGCGAGGTTGCTGAGGAAACTTTCCAGGGACATGCAGATAATAGCCATAACCCACTCCGCCCCCGTGTGTGCCGCAGGGGACGTGAACTTCCTTACAGAGAAGAAGTTTATCGGCGACATACCCTACATAGAGGTGAGGAGGCTTTCCCCCGAGGAGAAGGTCAAGGAGGTGGCCAGGCTGATGGGAACCACCACCGAGGCCACCATCAAGGGTGCGAGGGAACTCATAGATCTCGTCACGGCATGAGGAGGGAGTTCTCGGCGGGAGGAGTTCTGGTAAAGGGAGACCAGGTCCTCCTAATAAAGAACCCCTCAGGCGTGTGGACCTTTCCCAAGGGTCTCGTGGAGGAGGGTGAGACTCCAGAGGAGGCTGCCGTGAGGGAAGTTTTGGAAGAGACGGGGGTGGAGGGTGAGATCCTAAAGCCCCTGGGAGATATAACCTACTGGTACATACTGAAGGGGGAGAGGGTCTTCAAGAGGGTCCGCTACTACCTTATGCGTTACCTGAGAGGTGAACCGAGGCCCTCCTGGGAGGTTAAAGATGCCAAGTTCTTCCACCTTCAGGAGGCCCGCAAGCTTCTTAAGTATAAGGGGGACAAGGAGATCCTATCTAAGGCCCTATCATATATTCAGGACCACACCTTACCGAACTCCTGAAGGGGGACGTTGGGTTCTGGGTTCACGTCCAGGGGTGCGGTGACGCCTCTTTTGAACCTCTCGATCCCTGCGTAGGCTATCATAAGGGCGTTGTCCGTGGAGAGCCTGGGATGGGGTATGAAGACCTCGAAATTTTCCTCGGCGGACCGGTCTTTAAGCACCTCCCTAAGCCTCGAGTTGGCCGAGACCCCTCCTACCACCACCACCCTACCCACACCTGTCTCCCTCACGGCCCTCACCGTTTTCTCGACAAGCACGTCCACCACCGCCTCCTGAAAGGAGGAGGCAACGTCCTCTATTTTCAGGTTCTTTTCCTTGCGGACCAGGTTCAGGACAGCTGTCTTCAGCCCCGAGAAGGAGAAGTTCAAGGAGGGATCGTCTATGAGAGGCCTTGGGAATGTGTAAACGGGCCTTCCCCTCCTTGAGATCCTGTCTATCTCCGGGCCTCCTGGGTATCCGAGGCCGAGGATCCTGGCGACCTTGTCGTAGCTCTCACCGGCCGCGTCGTCGAGGGTCCCGCCGAGGAAGGTGTATCTCCCGAAGCCCTCGACCAGGAACAGGTCCGTGTGCCCACCTGAGACCACCAGGGCAAGGAAGGGGTAATCCACCGGCCTCTCCAGAAAGACAGAGTATATATGACCCTCAAGGTGGTGAACGGGGACCAGGGGTTTCCTGTAAAGGTAGGCGACAGCCTTGGCGAAGGCCACGCCCACAGTCAGGGACATGATAAGGCCCGGTGTAAGGGTAAAGGCCACGAAGTCTATGTTCCTGAGGTCAAAGCCTGTGTTTTTTAAGAGTCTGTCCAGGAGGGGGAGCAGGTTCCTCGTGTGCTCCCTCGCCGATAGCTCCGGAACTACGCCCCCGAAGGGGGAGTGGACCTTAGCCTGGGAGAGGAGTATGTCGCCTACAGGGCCCTTTTCTGAGTCGTATATGGCCAAGGCGGTCTCGTCACAGGAGGTCTCGACGGCGAGGGTTATCATGCGGCCTTCCTCTGCTGGAGGGAGGCCTTCAGGATCTCTATGGCCTTCCTAAGCTGGACGTCTATGTCGGGAAGCAGTATAACCTTCTCACCGTTCCCCTCTATCCTTAGCCTCCTCACCGTTTCGGCCAGTTGCTCCCAGGTCTTCTCGTCCATAGCCACCTTCACATCCGGCGTGATCCCCTCCTTGTGGATCAGGTTACCCTTAGGTGTGTAGTAGTAAGCCACCGTAAGCTTAAGGGCAGACCCGTCCTCGAGGGGTATTATGTTCTGAACCGAGGCCTTCCCAAAGCTCTTCTCACCGACTATGGTGGCCCTCCCGTGGTCCTTCAGAGCCCCCGTAACTATCTCCGAAGCACTGGCTGATCCTTTGTT
>WFOY01000010.1 GCA_015487835.1 Aquificaceae bacterium | reverse complement strand
GGAGGGCCCTGTCGAAGGCCACCTCGAACCTCTCGTAGGCCCTCATGAAGGGGTTTCTCTCCCCTGGTCTCACCAACCTGGCGGAGATCATGGGCGTGAAGGAGACGGACACCAGAAAGGATATGGCTATGGCGGTTATTAGGGTCAGGGTAAATACGCTGAAGAAGGTACCTATGGGCCCCTTTAAGAATAGGACTGGAAGGAATATAACTATTAAAGAGGAGGTTGAGGCAAGGAGGGCGAATATGACTATCCTCGTTCCCCTCTCGGCCGCCTCCGTTCCCCTCAGCCCTTCCTCGTTCCTCCTGTAGATGCTCTCAAGGACAACGATCGCGTCGTCGATAACTATACCCACGGCCACCGCGAGGGCTATGAGGGTCATGATGTTCAGGGAGTTGCCCGTGAGGTAGAGGACGAATATGGTCCCCAGTATGGAGATGGGGATCGCTGACACGGGGATCAGTGTCAGCCTTAGGCTTCCGAGGAACAGGAAGACCATGAGGGCTGTGAGCAAGCTCCCCACCATGATCTCGTGGACTGCGTCGCTCACGCTCCTCTTTATGAAGACGGAGGCGTCGTAGTTTACGTCTATGTTCACCCCTTTTGGGGCTACCTTCCTAAGATCCTCTATCCTCTCCCAGACCCTTTTGGCCGTCTCGACCGTGTTCGACTTGCTCTCCTTGTATATTATCAGGGCGACCGCCGACTTCAGGTTGAACCTGACCGCGTTCCTCCTCTCCTCGTAGGTGAACTCGGAACGGCCCACGTCCTTCAGCCTTATCCCGTCCCGCAGGACGAGTTCGTTGACCTCCTTGGCGTCCTTGAACTTCCCCACTATCCTGAGTATGTACTCCCTGTTCTTGCCGTAGATGATCCCAGCTGGGGCCTCAACGTGCTGGCGTTTGAAGGCCTCGACCACCTCCTGGACTGTTATGTTCCTGGAGTAGAGCTTCTCAGGGTCGATCCTTATCCACAGCACCCTGTCCCTGAAGCCACCGACGTGAACCTCACCGACACCCCTTATCCTCTCGAACTCCCTCTTTACAACCTTGTCAGCGAAGAAGGAGACTATATCGTAGTCCACGTCACCGTGAACCAGGACGGCCATAATGGGAGCCGCGGAGGTGGTGATCTTCCTGACCAGAGGTGGGTCCGCACCCTCGGGGAGCCTCCTCATAGCCCTCTGGACCACGTCCCTAACCTCCTGGGCCGCCACGTCTATGTCCTTCCCGAGGTCGAAGACCACAACTACCCTCGACAGGCCCGTGAAGCTCTTGGAGATTATGGCGTCTATACCGCTTATGCTGGCGAGGTCCTCCTCGATAACCCTTGTGACCGTCGTATCTACCACGTAGGGGTTCGCCCCCTTGTAGGTTGTCGTGATCGTGACCATAGGGAAGTCCACGTCGGGGAACCTGTCAACGGGTATGTTCCTGTAGGCGTAGTAGCCGAGGATCACGAAGGCTATCATGAGCATGAACGTGGTGACGGGGCGGTGGATGAAAAACCTGTACATAGGGAGATTATAATATGCCCTATGACCCCTCGGTCAGCTCTAAGCCTTGTGCTGTTTTGGTTTCTTCTGATCGCCTGCGAGAGGAAGGAGGAGAACAGGACCGTCGGGGAGAGGGTGTTCGAGGTAAGGACTGTAGAGGCAAGGTTCGTCGATCACCCCATAAACTACACGACCAGCGGTTACCTGGAGGCTGTTCACAGGGTTGAGGTGAGGCCTGAGGTGAGCGGGAGGGTGGTTGATCTCTTCGCAGAGGAGGGTGACAGGGTAAGAAAGGGATCACCCCTCTTTAAGATAGAGGACAGCACCTACAGGAAGGCCTACGAGGAGGCCCTCTGGAGCCTGAGGGAGGCGGAGAAGGACCTCCAGAACGTTAGAGCTGTTTACGAGAGGAGGAAGACCCTCTACGAGAAGGACCTAATAAGCAGGGAGGAGTTCGAGGAGGTGAGTACCAGGTTCGAGACCCTCATGGCGAGGGTCAAAAGGCTGAAAGCCCTCCTTGAGAGGAGGAGGATAGACCTGGAGAGGACCCTCGTGAGGTCGCCCGTTGACGGGGTAGTGATCTCAAGGGGCGTGGATCTCGGAGACTACGTTACGCCCCAGACCAAGGCCTACGACCTTCTCAGGCTCGACCCCCTCAGGTTCGTATTCAGGGTCCCCCAGGAGCTGGTGGGTCACATAATGCTGGGTGACAAAGTGTCCGTTAAGGTTGGTGGAATAAGGTTAAGGGCAAAGGTGGTTTACATCTCACCAACCGCGGACGAGGCGAGGATGTTCACGGTGAAGGCGAGGGTGAGTAACAAAGACAGGTCCTTAAAGCCCAAGATGTACGGGGAGGTCTCCTTCGAGACGGGCAGGGTTAGGGCGGTGATAGTTCCCGAGCAGGCGGTGAGGGTCTCCCAGAGGCAGACCTTCCTCTGGGTTGTGAGGGACTCAAGAGCTGTGAAGGTTCCCGTTCAGGTCGTCGCCCACGAGGAGGGAAGGTCTGCGGTTACTGGCGACCTCAAGGAGGGAGACAGGATCATAGTAGAGGGGATCATGTTTCTATACGAAGGTGCGAGGGTGGTGGAGCGATGAGGTTGGTGCTTGTGATCCTGCTTGTCTCGGTCAGCTTCTCCCTGACCTTGGAGGAGGCGAAGAGGGTTGCCCTGAGGAACCACGTGGACGCTGTGAAGTCGGAGATAGATCTTAGGAAGATCGATCAGAAGATAAGGGAGGTCAAAGGGAGCATCCTCCCCTCCCTCCGCTTCTCGGCCAGCTTCACCAAGTGGGACCCCAACTACATATCCGCCTTCTTCCCAGAGAACAAGTACTTCCTGACCCTGAACCTCACCCAGCCCGTGTTCGACAGAACGGTCTGGTCAGCCATAAAGGTGGCCAAGAGGAGCAGGGACCTCCAGAGGCTCGTCATAAGGGAGGTGAAGGTGAGCCTTCTGGCCGAGGTGGAGAAGATCTTCTGGGCCGTCCTTTTAAAGAGGGAGATACTGAAGGAGAAGAGGGAGTCGCTGAGATACTGGGAGGACTACTTCAGGATAGTGGAGGAGAAGTACAGGTCGGGCATAGTTCCAAGGTACGAGTTCCTCAGGGCGAGAGCCGAGCTGAGACAGGCCAAGGCGGACCTTATAAGGGCGGAGAGCGATTACAGAACGGCCCTTAACACCCTAAAGGCCTTCCTGGGCATAACGGAGGAGGTGGACCTGGAGGGGGAGTTCAGGAAGGTAGATCTCAGGATCGAGGACCCCTTCCGACTTATAGAGAACAACCCCACCCTCAAGGTCCTCAAAAAGACTGCCGAGGTTAAGGAGAGTGAGGTGGACGTGAGGAGGGCCGAGTACTATCCCAAGCTGACCTTCTTCTTCAACTACAACTTCGAGAACATAATAGACTTCGAGAACGGGAGGCTGAAGGAGGACACGAGGCAGGGTTACAACTTCGGCGTTAGGTTCGAGTTCCTGATCTTCGACGGCTTCAAGAGGAGTGCGAGGGTGATCCAGCAGAAGCTGGAGACGCTCAAGGTCAGGGAGGAGATCCTCTTTACCGAGAGGAAGATAAGGAACGATCTTGAGTCCCTTCTCGCCCAGCTGAGGAGTGCCGAGGAGGAGATAAGGGCCAGGGAGGACACCCTCTTGGCCTCCATAGAGTCCCTCAGGTTCGCGACCGAAAGGTACAGGGAGGGCGTGGGCACACAGGTTGAGCTCCTCGAAGCCCGCAGGAGCTACGAGGCCGCCAAGCTCGCCTACCTCCAGTCGATCTACAACTACAACGCCCTCGTAGCGGACATAAAGAGGGTCTTAGGGATCTACTCACTCGCTGAGGAGGGCTCTGGGGTAAGACCCGAGGATCTTGACCATAAGGGTCCTGTCCTTTAGGTCCTCCAGGGCTTCCTTTACCTTGGGTTCCTCCTTGTGCCCCTCGAGGTCTATGAAGAAGACGTAGTCCCAGGCTTTTCTTTTAGAGGGCCTTGACTCTATCTTGGTCAGGTTGACACCCTTCTTGGAGAAGGCCTCGAGGGCCCTGTAAAGGGCTCCAGGCTCGTCTCTAACTGCGAAGATGAGGCTCGTTTTGTCCTTGCCCGTTGGGCTCATGTCCCTCCTCGCTATTACCAGAAACCTTGTGTAGTTGTCCGTACTCTCCTGGATGTTCCTGGCGAGTATGTTAAGGTGGTACGTGTAGCTCGCCACCTCGCTCGCTATGGCCCCAGACCCCTCCTCCTCCAGGGCTATCTCGCAGGCCTTCGCTGTGCTCTCGGTCTCTATTATCTGGACCTTGGGTATGTTCTTCTCGATCCAGGACCTGCACTGGCCTATGGCCACCTTGTGGGAGTATATCTTCCTGATCTCCTCCAGGCTCTCGGCGGTGGAGAGGAGGTGGAGGCTTATCGGTATGACGACCTCCCCCGAGATCTTAAGGTCACTCTCTAAGAACATATCCAGGGTGTAGTTGACGACACCCTCTATGGTGTTCTCAACGGGGACAACGCCGTAGTCACACCTCTGGGACTCGACCTCTACGAAGACGTCCCTTATGGTAGTGCAGGGTATGTACTGGGCGGAGAAGCCGAAGAACTCAAGGGCAGCCTGGTGGGTGAAGGTGGCCTTGGGGCCTAAGTAGGCTACCTTGAGGGGCTTCTCTAAGGAGAGGCAGGCTGAGATTATCTCCCTGTATATGTGGACGAGGGCCTCGGAGGGGAACTCCTCCCTGAACCTCTCCCTGTTGAGCCTTAGGATCTTCTCGAATATAGCCCTCTCCCTCTCGGGTGCGTGGACCTCGAGGCCGTTCCTCTTCTTTATATCCCCTATCTTCTTGGCGATCCTGGCTCTCTCGTTGAGGAGCCTCAGTATCTCCTCGTCTATCCTGTCTATATCCTCCCTTAGGCGGTCTATCTCCCTCACCATTAAAATTTTATAATAGATGAGAGAACTGAAGATAAAGCCCAGGCCCTTCGTCAAGTGGGCTGGGGGGAAGAGGCAGATAATAGGTGACCTCCTTTTGAGGGTCCCGAGGGAGTTCGGGACCTACTTTGAGCCCTTCTTAGGGGGAGGAGCTCTCCTCTTTGAGCTGACACCTGAGAGGGCCGTGGTGGGGGACATAAACTACGAACTGATAAACGCCTACCTCGTGGTCAGGGACAGGGTGGAGGACCTAATAGAGGACCTTAAAAGGCACAGGAACGAGAGGGATTACTACTACAGGATAAGGTCCCTCGACCCTGAGAGCTTAGACCCAGTTAAGAGGGCGAGCAGGTTCATATACCTGAACAGGACCTGCTACAACGGTCTCTGGAGGGTGAACTCCAAAGGTCAGTTCAACGTTCCCTTCGGCAGGTACAGGAACCCCAAGATATGCGACGAGGAGAACCTGAGAGCTGTGAGCGGTTACCTAAGGTCCGCGGAGGTGAAGATAATCCACGGGGACTACAGGGAGGTCCTGAGGACCGCTGGCAGGGGAGACTTCGTCTACCTCGACCCGCCCTACGCCCCCGTCAGCGACACCTCCAAGTTCACCGAGTACGTAAGTGGTGGCTTCACCGAGGAGGACCAGGTGGAACTGGCCAAAGTCTTCAGGGACCTCGACTCGAGGGGGTGCCTCGTGATGGTCTCCAACTCGGACACGCCCCTCGTGAGGGACCTCTACAGGGGTTACCTGATAGAGGAGGTTAGGGCGAACAGGTTCATAAACTGTGTGGCGGGGAGGCGAGCAAACCACAGGGAGCTTATAATCAGAAACTATGAAGGGCCTTAGCAGGGAGCAGAAGATAAGGCTTCTCTCCAAGCTGTCTAAGTTCGAGTGCGAGAGGGACCCAAACCTGGAGAACTGCCTTTACGAGGCCAAGGGCAAGGGAGGGAAGGTCCCCATACTGAAGGTTATGCAGTCAACTTACTGCGACAGAAACTGTGACTACTGCGTGTTCAGAAGGGACAGGGATGAGACCCCCAGGGTTTACATAGACCCAGAGGACCTGGCGAGGGGCTTCTACGACCTTTACTCTAAGGGGAAGGTGAGGGGTCTCTTCCTCTCATCGGGCATATTCGTCCACCCAGAGGTTACGATGGAGAAGATGATAGACACGGTTCTGATCCTGCGGAGAAGGTATAACTACAGGGGCTACGTCCACCTCAAGATCATGCCAGGGGTGAGCCTCCAGACTTTGGAGGCCGCCGTTAAGGTGGCGGACAGGGTTTCCATAAACGTAGAGGCTCCCAGGGAGGAGGGGTTGAGGAGGATAGCGAAGGGAAAGAGCCTCATAGGGGACATACTCCCAAGGATAAGGGAGGTGGCGAGAATTCTCGAGGACTATCCCAAGAAGGACCAGACGACCCAGGTCATGGTCGGGACGAGCGGCGAGACGGACAGGGAGATCCTGAGATCTTCAGAGTACCTCTACAGGAAGCTGAAGGTTAGGAGGGTTTACTACAGCGCCTTCTATCCCGTTAAGGGGACACCCATGGAGGACCTCCCCCCCTGTCCCAAGAGTAGGGAGCACAGGATATACCAGGCGGACTTCCTGATAAGGGACTACGGCTTCTCGGCGCAGGAGATCTTGGGAGACAGGGACTACCTCGACCCGAACCTCGACCCAAAGACCGCCTGGGCGGTCAGGAACATCCACCTCTTCCCCGTGG
>WFOY01000009.1 GCA_015487835.1 Aquificaceae bacterium | reverse complement strand
CTACAGGGAGATCCACGGGAGGATGATCGGATCCCTGCCTGAGTGGGAGTGGGAGAACATGAGGGTCAGGTTGGTCCTCGGGGACGCCAGGGAGACCCTGAATAAGCTGTCCGGCTTCGGAGCCGACGCTGTCTTCCACGACCCCTTCTCCCCCTTCAAGAACCCTGAACTCTGGACCCTCGACCTTCTCAAACTCGTGAAGGATGCCATGTCTGAGGAGGGTATATGGACCTCCTACACCTCCGCACTCCCCGTGAGGAGAGCACTCCTCGATCTTGGGTTCAGGGTAGGGGAGTCGAGGCCCGTCGGTAGGAGAAAAGGCGGAACCGTGGCCTCCCTAAAAGGGGAAGTGCCCCCACTTTCCCACGAGGAGGAGAGGAAGTTATTCGAGTCTCCTTACAGCGTTCCCTTCAGGGATCCGTACCTGAGCTGGGACCCTCTCAGGATCCTAACAGAGTACAGGATCAGCGTCCTCCTACGGGAGAGGGGGACCGCCTGAGCACAAAGAAGAGAACCACAGCCAGCCCCACCATAAGGATGGAGGCTATCTGGTTCCAGGTGAGGCCAAGACCCTCTATGGGTGGGGTGACACCCCTGTAGAACTCGAGGGCGAACCTCTCAGTCCCGTAGAGGATCATGTAGATCACGAAGACCTCACCGTTGAAGGCCTTTCTCTTGAAGATAAGGAGGAGTATGATGAATATGACAAAGTTTCCTACCGCCTCCATTATCTGGGTCGGGTATAGGGGGATGCCGTAAGGTGCCACCGCACCCGAGGGGAAGACTACGTAGAAGAAGGGAAAGTCCTTCATGAAGTGGATACCAACGGAGACGTCCTCCACGTTGGGGACAGGCCTCCCGTAACAGCACCCGGCGGAGGTGCAGGCTAACCTCCCTATCGAGTGGGCGAGTGCCAAAGAGGGTGCCGCCACATCCGCCACCTTCCAAAGGTCCAGGGAGTGCCTTTTCACAGCTACGATCGTCCCTAAGATCCCTCCGGCGAGACCTCCGTAAAAGCTGACACCCCCTTTCCATATGGCGAACACGTCCCAGAAGCTCTCTATGTCCTCAGGATGTTCCACTATGAAGGCGATCCTGGACCCTACGATCCCGAAGAGGGCGGCGTATATGAAAACGGCCTCTGCCTTCTCCGGAGGTATCCCCTCCCTCTTAGAGAGTCTTAAGGAGAGGAAGTAGGCAACTATCAAACCTATGGCGACCAAGACACCGTAGGTGGATATCTTAACCCCGAAAACCTCTATGAGTGTTGGAAACATCAGGTCTCTACCTCCTCTATAAGAAGTTTAAACCTCCTTCCCTCCATATCGAAGAGGATCTCCTCAAAGTAACCTTTAGGGTTCCTCGGTCCGAAGAGGACCTTTATGGTCCTGCCGTTCCTCACGTTCCTTATCCTGTACTCCCTCAGCCTGTCACCCTCAAAGACGGCCGTCTTCTCATAGATGTCCCCCACCTCGGTCATTATCTTCCTCCCCTCCGAGCAGGAGGCCACCTCCATGCCTGAGATCACGCTGCCGAAGACCAGGTTCTCTGGAGGAACCGGGATCAGGTAACACCTCTTTCTGACGCAGACGTACCTCTCCTCCACCTTTATCTCCTCCCTCCTCGGGACCTTTACCGTGTATATGTTGTCGAACTTGGCAAGGAGTATGGGCATCCTGAAGGGTCCGAACTTGACGGACCCGTATATCCTGAACTCAACGGGGGCCTTCCAGATGGCGTACTTGTTCAGGAGGTCCTCCGTGTCCGGACATCTCAGATCCTTCTCCGCCTTCATGAGGGGTCCGCAGGAGGTGAGTATCAGGAGGGCGAGAGTGAAGATCCTCATGCTTTCTTTCTTATACGGACCGCTAAGCGGTGGGCTTCGAGACCTTCAGCCTTCGCAAGTACCTCCGCCAGATCAGCGACCCTGTCGAAACCCTCCTTAGAAACGTAAAGGACCGAGCTCCTCTTTAGGAAGTCGTAAACGCCGAGGGGTGAGAAGAAGCGGGCGGTTCCTCCCGTCGGGAGGGTGTGGTTCGGTCCCAGGATGTAATCACCTAAGGGCTCCGTTGTGTACTCACCTAAGAAGACGGCCCCCGCGTGCTTTATGTAGGGAAGCAGGGCCATAGGCTCCCTGGTAATCACCTCCAGGTGTTCCGGGGCTATGTGGTTCGCCACCTCGCAGGCGTGAAGGAGGTCCTCCGTTATAAATACCGTCCCGAACCTCTCCACCGACCTTCTTGCTATGTCCCTCCTTGGGAGTTCGGAGAGCTGCCTATCGATCTCCTTTTTCACCTCCTCCGCCAGCTTTTCGGAAGGCGTCACCAGTATAGCAGCCGCCAGCTCGTCGTGTTCCGCCTGGGAGAGGAGGTCTGCTGCTACCCAGTCTGGCCTTGCCGTCTCGTCCGCTATCACAAGAACCTCCGAAGGACCGGCTATCATGTCTATGTCCACGATCCCAAAGAGGGCCTTCTTGGCGAGGGCCACGTATATGTTCCCAGGACCCACGATCTTGTCCACCTTCGGAACTACCTTAGTCCCGAAGGCCAAGGCTGCTACCGCCTGGGCACCGCCTATCTGGAAGACCCTGCTCACACCTGAGATGTAGGCGGCGGCAAGGGTGTACCTGTTAGGTTTAGGTGTGACCATTACAACCTCTTCAACGCCCGCCACAACCGCTGGGACCACGTTCATCAGGACCGTGGAGGGGTAGGCGGCAGTCCCTCCGGGAACGTAAACACCCACCCTCTCCAAGGGGATAACCCTCTGACCGAGGAGTACGCCCTCCTCCTCCTTGAAGAAGGACCTCTCAAGCTGCTTCTCGTGGAAGGACCTTATCCTCTCGTGGGCTATCTCGAGGGCACCTTTAACCTCCTCTTCCAGATCCTCGTAGGCGTTCTCGAGGTCCTCAAAGGGCACCTCGATAGTTTCCGGCGTTAGCTTTATCCCGTCGAACCTCTCAGTGAACTCTATGAGTGCCTCATCACCCCTCTCCTTTACCTCCCTTATTATCTCCCTCACCCTCTCCTCGTACTCCTCGGTCAGGACCTGGCCCCTCTCCGCCAGGAACCTTATCCTCTCGTTCGACCTCCAGTCCCTCTCTCTCAGATCCACCAGCTTCATGGTTTTAAATGAATTCTATCAGAGGGTTCTCATCTCGATCTGCCTTTTGTAGATCGCACCCACAAGGCCGAGGCCCAACAGGTTCGCCCAGAGGTTGCTGACCCCGTAACTGACGAAGGGAAGAGGTGTCCCCTTGGGAGGGATCAGGTTCACAGCCATAAGGACGTTGACAAGAACCGATAGGGCGATGTTCAGGGTGACCCCAACCACCACGACCCTCCCGAAGGTGTCCGCCACCTCCCTCGCTATCCTTATCAGCCTCCAGACCAGGACACCGTAAAGGACGAAGAGGAAAAATATACCCGGAAAGCCCAGCTCCTCCCCGATTGTCGCGAGGGTGTAATCGGTGTCCGCCTGGGTCAGAGCCCCCAGCTTCTGAAAACCTTTACCGTAACCCTGTCCTAAGAAACTGCCGTTCATAAAGGCGAGGAGCGACTGGATCACCTGGTACCCGGTCCCGAAGGAGTCCTCGAGGGGGTTCCTCCAGGCGGATATCCTCCTGTGGATGTACTCACCCCCGAAGGCCAAGATCAGAGATCCCGTGATTACGAAGAGCCCGCCGACGGGAGTGTAAACCTTCGGGGAAACACCGCCTATCCAGAGGAGGGTCCAGGACAGGACAAGCACAAATATGGCCATACCCTTGTCGGGCTGGAGCATCAGCAGGAAGGAGTGGACCAGGACCACGATTATAGCCCACCCGAGGAACCTGAGCCTCGTTATGTAACCTTTCCTCGAGACGTAGTAGGCTATGAACAGGACTATCATGATCTTGGAGAACTCGGAGGGCTGGACGCTCGACCCTATCAGCCACCTGTCTATCGGCTTTCCCAGAACCGCCTTCTTTACAAGCACCAAAACGAGCAGCACTACGGAGAGGACAACACCCCCGTACACGATCTTCTGACTGTTCAGCTTTCTGTAGTTGAGGGCGAAGGATATGAAGGACATGACCAGAAGGCCCACACAAAACGCCACCAAAAAGATCAGAGGTTTCTTGAGGAGAGACAGCTCAAAGCCCTCGAACAGGTAAGGACCTACCCGGACGCTGATCACGTTCAGGAAGCCTATCAGGAACAGGAGGATCACAGAAAAGACCAAAAGAGGGTCAGGGTAGAGTCTGGAGAACCTGTCCATCTAAGGGTTCTCCTTCTCTATCTCCTTTATCAGATCTATCCTCTTCAGGTGTCTTCCTCCTTCGAAGGGGGTCTCGATCCAGACCTCAACTATGGACAGGGCGAGTTCCACTCCGAGGACCCTGTCTCCCAGACACAGGACATTGGCGTCGTTGTGGAGCCTGCTCATCCGGGCCATATACTCATTGAGGCAAAGGGCTGCCCTTATGCCTTTGAACTTGTTGGCGGTTATGGACATGCCTATTCCCGTCCCGCAAACGAGTATGCCCCTGTCCGCCTCTCCCCTCTGGACGGCAAGTGCCACGTCCCTTGCGAAGATCGGGTAGTGAGTCGAGTCCTCCGAGTTGGTCCCGAAGTCCAGAACCTCGTGCCCCTTGGAGAGGAGGAACTCCTTTATCTTCTCCTTCAGGTGAAAGCCTGCATGGTCGGAACCTATAGCTACTTTCATTTTTTTAAATTATAATTTTGTCTGAAGGAAACTTAAGGGAGGGTCGTTATGAACAGGTTCAAGATCGGTCTCTTCCTCTCAGGGGTCTTTCTTTTCCTGATCAGCTGTGGGCCTACAGCCCAGCAGGCCAAGACGACGGAAGGGGAGTACGCCAAGGAGATCAAAACGAGGGAACCCGATCTCCCCAAGTGCGACAGGCCTCTCGGGACCATAGTGGCGAGAGGTTTCAAGTGCAAAGCTGCAGCGTGTGTTGGAAACAGGCTTGTCTTCGGACCCAACTACACGGTTGAGCTGTCTCCAAGGGTGCTGGGTGAAGGTCTCTCCGACATGCTGGTCACCGCCCTCGTCCAGACGGGTTGTTTCAAGGTCCTCGAGAGGGAGACGCTGGCCGAGATAAAGGAGGAGCTCGAACTCCTCGGAGCCAAGCCCAAGCAGACCCTCAAGGGTGCTGACTTCCTCCTCACGGGAGCGGTCACAGCTCTCGAGATGAAGGCCTCAGGTATAGGCGGAGGAGGTCTTGTGGTACCCCTGCCCTTCCTGGGAGGTGCGGGGATAAAGGCGGGTAAGCAGAAGGCCCACATAGCCCTCGACCTCAGGGTTGTGAGGGTGAGGGACGCCGAGATCCTCCTCGCCAAGGCCGTAGAGGGTAAGTCGGAGAGGTGGAGGTTCGGTCTCGCGGGTGGAGGCTTCTTCGGGACCGTGCTGGCTGCTGGCTGGTTTGAGGTCTTCAAGAACACACCCATGGAGGAGGCCACGAGGGACCTGATCTACCACGCGGTAAAGCTCATAGTCAACGAGCTGAGGAGGTACGGACCCGTAGCTCCAGCACCTACGCCTGTAAAAGCTGCACCTGTAGCTGCACCATCGCCGGAACCAGCCGCCACACCGCCCAAACCTGTAGCCGCAGCACCCACGGGAGGTTTGAAGAGGGCGACCCAGCAGTTCCAACACGGGGACCTCGTCCTCTGGGAGGAGAACTTCTCCACCTGCAAGGTGATCCCGAGAGGTCTAAAAATAGTGAGGGGGACTGTCGAGTG
>WFOY01000008.1 GCA_015487835.1 Aquificaceae bacterium | reverse complement strand
GAACCGATGACATGCTGGAGGTTCTGAAGGTCCTCGACAGGTGTGGTTTCTGGTCCCTGGAGGTCTGGGGGGGTGCCACCTTCGACGTGTGCCTCAGGTACCTGAAGGAGGATCCATGGGAGAGGCTAAAGAAGTTCAAGGACGCTGCTAAGAACACAAGGCTGGAGATGCTCCTCAGGGGACAGAACATAGTGGGTTACAGACACTATCCCGACGATGTGGTTGAGGCCTTCATAAAGAAGGCTTACGACCACGGGATAGAGGTCTTCAGGATCTTCGACGCCCTCAACGACACCAGGAACATGAGAAAGTCGATAGAAACGGCTAAGAAGGTGGGGGCCATAGTCAAGGGTGTTCTCTCCTACGCCATAAGTCCCGTCCACACGGTGGAGTACTACGTGAGGATAGCGAAGGACCTGGTCGATATGGGGGCGGACATAATATCCATAAAGGACCAGGCGGGCCTTCTCTCACCCAAGATGGCCTACGACCTGGTTTCTGCCCTCAAGTCCGAGTTCTCCAACTACCCCGTCCACCTACACACCCAGACGACGGCCGATCTGGCCGAGATGGCCCAGCTAAAGGGCATAGAGGCGGGGGCGGACATGATAGACACAGCCTTCTACTCCCTCTCCTGCCAGACGTCCCACCCACCCGGGGAGACCATGATCTACGTCCTCAGGGAGTTCGGTTATGAGGTGAAGGTGAACACAGAGCTTTACAAGAAGGCAGGAGATCTCTTCAGGGACATAAGGAGGAGGTATGCCAAGTTCGACGTCCTGCCTCCCTATCCGGACGTTGGGGTGCTGATACACCAGATCCCTGGCGGTATGATCACTAACTTCATAAACCAGCTGAGGGAGCAGAACCTGGAGGAGAAGCTGGAGGAGGTCCTCGAAGAGGTAACGAGGGTAAGGGAGGACCTCGGTTACCCTCCCCTCGTCACACCCACCTCCCAGATAGTTGGGACACAGGCCTTCATGAACGTTATCCACGGGGAGAGGTACAAGGTGGTGACCAAGGAGACCAAGGACTACGTAAAGGGTCTGTACGGGAGACCCCCGGCCCCGATAAGGAAGGAGATCCTGAAGAAGATCCTGGGAGACGAGGAGCCCATATACCACATGAGACCGGCGGACCTCTTAGAACCAGAGCTGGACAAGGTCAGGGAGGAGGCGAAGAAGGCGGGTGCGAAAACGGAGGAGGACGTTCTGTCCTACGCCCTCTTCCCGGTCGTTGCCAAGGAGTTTTTCGAGTGGAGGGAGAAGGCCGAGAAGGGAGAGGTCCCACCTGTGCCTATGGAGGAGGTCGATACCGAAACGTCACCTCAAAAGGCTCCCGTTGAGTTCAACATAACGGTCCACGGGGAGCAGTACCACGTCCAGATAGCGGGGAGGGGAGAGGAGACGGCGGGCGGTAAGACCTTCTTCATAAGGCTCGATGGCAGGCTTGAGGAGGTTGTCCTCCAGCCGATCAGAGAGGTGGAGGTCACGGGAACAGAGTACGAGCTTTCTGAAGGTGCACCTGTTAAACCCAAGAGGCCCAAACCCAGAGACGTAGGGGACATAGCTTCTCCCATATCGGGCAAAGTCGTGAACATAAAGGTGAGTGTGGGACAGGAGATAAAGGAGGGGGACGTCCTCCTCGTAGTGGAGGCGATGAAGATGGAGAGTGAGATACACAGCCCCATAGACGGCGTTGTGGAGGAGATCCTCGTACAGGTGGGTGAGGACGTGAACCCTGACGAGGTCCTGATCAGGATAAAGCCAAAGAGGATATGATAAGGTTAGCCCTTCCGAGAGGCAGGCTGCTTCAGGAGACCGTAGACCTCCTCACCTCCAAAGGTGTCCTCAAAGAAAAGGTCGAGGAGGGAAGGAAGCTCACCCTTGAGGTTGGAAACGTGAAAGTATTTCTTGTAAAGCCCTTCGATGTTCCCATCTACGTGGAGAAGGGAGTTGCGGATATAGGTGTCTGCGGTATGGACGTCCTCATGGAGCTGAAACCGGAGGTTTACAAGCTCCTCGACCTCGGCATAGGTGCCTGTAGGATATCGGTGGCGGGGAAGCCCGAAGCCAGGGAGGTTTACCTGAGGTCAAGCTATGTGAAGGTGGCGACCAAGTACCCCAACGTGGCCAAGGAGTTCTTCAGGTCAAAGGGTATAAAGGCGGAGGTCCTCACGCTGAGCGGATCTGTAGAGCTTGCACCCTTGATAGGGCTCTCGGACCTCATAGTGGACCTGGTCCAGACGGGTAGGACACTGAAGGAGAACGGGCTTGTCGAGATAGAGGAGATAGCCAGGTCGACGGCGTGGATCATATGCAACAGGGCCAGCTTCAGGAACAGACGGCAGGAGGTCCTGGAGGTTATAAATAGGATCCTTTAGCGATCTCCACAAACTCTTTGAAGAGGTAGTAAGAGTCGTGGGGACCCGGTGAGTTCTCGGGGTGGTACTGGACGGCGAACACAGGCACCTCCCTGTGCCTTATACCCTCAACGGTCCCATCGAGAAGGTTCAGGTGGGTGACCTCCACCTGGGGGGGTAGCGAGTCGGGGTCTATGGCGAAGTTGTGGTTCTGGGCGGTTATCTCGATTTTGCCGGTTCTGAGGTCCTTGACAGGGTGGTTCCCACCATGGTGGCCGAACTTGAGCTTGTAGGTCCTCCCCCCAAGGGCGAGGCCTATGATCTGACACCCGAGGCAAATACCCAGGATCGGTTTCTTCCCGAGGAACCTCCTGACCAGGTCGATCCCCTCCAGGACCCTCTCCGGGTCTCCGGGTCCGTTCGATAGGAATATGGCGTCGGGGTCTTCCCTCTCGACAAAGTCCGCCGCTATCTGGGGAGGGACAACGACCACCCTCGCCCCTTCTTTCACGAACCTCCTCAGGATGTTGAACTTTATACCGAAGTCCACGACAGCTATAAGGGGGCCTTCCCCCGCACCCCTCAGGTACCCTCTCTTTAGGTTCCACTCTCCCTGGTCCCAGGTGTACACCTCGCCCGTTGCCACCTCCCTGACGAGGTCCTGGTCCGATATATCGGGTATGCTCCTCGCCTTTTTCACGAGGCTTTCGGGGTTTAGGTCCTCCGTAGATATGACACCCCTTATCACGCCCCTCTCCCTTATCCTCTTGACTATGGCCCTCGTGTCAACTCCGTAGATGCCCACCACACCGTTCTCGGCCAGGTACTCGTGGAGGCTCTTGGTGGACCTCCAGTTCGAGTACCTGGAGAAGGCCTCCTTGACAACAAAGCCGTTCACCTGGACCTTCTTAGACTCAACATCCTCAGGGTTCACCCCGTAGTTCCCTATCTGGGTGTAGGTCATCACAACTATCTGACCCTTGTAGGAGGGGTCCGTGAGTATCTCCTGGTACCCAGTCATGGAGGTGTTGAAGATCACCTCCCCTCCCGTCTCACCCTCCGCACCGAAGGAGTAGCCTACGAAGTAGCTCCCGTCCTCCAGGGCCAGGATGGATCTCTTTCCCATCGGAATTATCTTACAATATACTCCTGATGGAGTTCGTGAAACTCCAGGGTTCGGGAAACGACTTCATACTGGTGGACAACAGGGATGAGAGGTTTTACGAGTTCCTGGAGAAGACGGGGGTCTGCCTTAAGGAGTTCGTCGTTAAGGTGTGCAGACCTCACACGGGCGTCGGATCGGACGGCTTTATCCTTATAGAAAATCCGGAGGATCCCTCAAACCATTTCAGGTGGCAGTTCTTCAACTCGGACGGTTCGGAGGCGGAGATGTGTGGTAACGGTTCGAGGTGTGCGGTCAGGTTCTGCTACGACCTCGGGATAGTGGACGAGGAGGTCAGGTTCGAGACCTTAGCTGGTGTTATAAGGGCGGAGGTGATCAACGGGGGGAGCAGGGTGAAGGTCCAGATACCTCCCCCATCTGATCCTGTGGAGAAGAGGCTGGAGGTGAACGGGAGGGAGATAAGGGGTGTCTTCATAAACACGGGCGTTCCCCACTTCGTCGTCCCCGTTGAGGACTTAGAGGACGTGGACGTTGTGAGGATCGGTAGGTCAATAAGGTTCCACCCAGACTTTGGGCCAAAGGGGACAAACGTAAACTTCATCCAGAGGGAAAGTGATGGAGCCATAAGGGTTAGGACCTACGAGAGGGGTGTTGAGTCGGAGACTCTCTCCTGCGGGACAGGATCGACGGCCTCTGCTATCGTGGCCTATCTCAGCGGTATCGTAAAGAAGAGGTCCGTTGAGGTCCTCACGAGGGGAGGTGAGGTCCTAAGGGTGGAGTTCACGGAGGACCTTGGGGAGGTCTTCTTAGAAGGGCCCGTTTACAAGGTCTACGAGGGCACGCTTTCCCTTGAGATATTCTCTTAAAAGATGCCTAACTATCTTCTCAGGATCTCCTTCGTAGGAACCAGGTACTCGGGCTGGCAGGTCCAGCCGGGTGTCCCGACTGTCCAAGGGGAGATCCAGAAGGCTCTCGGGACAATGTTCGGCGAAGAGGTGAAGGTCACGGGATGTTGCAGGACGGACGCAGGCGTGCACGCCAAGGACTACGTAGCTAACTTCAAAACAGAAAGGTACATAGAGGAGATAAAAGTTCTGAGAGGCCTCAGCTCCCTCCTCCCCAGGGACATAGGTGTCTCAGAGGTGAGGGTGGTCCCGGATAGCTTCCACGCCAGGTACTCTCCAAAGGGTAAGG
>WFOY01000007.1 GCA_015487835.1 Aquificaceae bacterium | reverse complement strand
CTGCCCCACAGGAGCGAGCTACAAGAGGGAGCAGGACGGGATAGTTTTGGTTAACTACGACGACTGTATAGGGTGCAAGCTCTGCGCCTGGAGCTGTCCTTACGGGTGCAGGGAGTACGACGAGGCCGACAAGGTGATGAAGAAGTGCACACTCTGCATAGACAGGATCTACGACGAGACACTACCTCCTGAGCAGAGGAAGCCTGCCTGCGTCCTCACATGCCCAGCCAAGGCGAGGTTCTTCGGGGACATAGAGGACCCTAACAGCGAGGTCTACAAGGCGATAAAGGAGAGAAACGGCTTCGTCCTCTTCCCCGACATGGGGACGAACCCCGCCAACCACTACCTACCGAGGACCGAGACCAAGGTAAACCTGGAGGAGTTCGAAAAGCACATCCTAAGACCGGACAACCCTCTCTTCCTCGAAGTCATGAAGAGACACCACGTCTCCCATAAGGCGGAGGAAAAGCAGACAGAGGAGGTAGGCTAGATGCACCCACCTCTTTCCCTCATATTCTTCTTCCTCACGGCGGGAACCTCGATAGGTTCCTTCATCTTTATGTACTCCCTCGAACTCCTCTCTCTATTTGGTAAAGGTGAAGGTCTCCCGGATGAGGTCATCTACAAGCTGGGTGTGTTCCAGGTAGTCCTCATGGGTCTTGGAGCCTTCGGAGCTTCCTTCCATCTGGGACACAAGCTGAGGGCCTGGAAGGCTATAAAGAGGTTCAGGACCTCCTGGCTCTCTAGGGAGGCTGTCTTCAGCGGAGCTTACGGGTTCACGCTTGTCCTTTACCTCCTGATGAAGTTCACAGACGCTGGACCTCTCCCCGAACACATCTTCGGAGTTTCCACACTAATTCTCGGTATTCTCAGCGGTTTCTCTACAGCGATGATATACGCCTCCAACAAATTCGTTCTTGAGTGGAACACTTCGATAACGGTTATCTACTACCTTCTTATGTATCTGATGCTAGGATCCTCTTTGATGGCTTACGCCTCGCATCTTTACGGACTCCCATACCTGGGATCCTTTCTTTTCCTCACCTTCCTCTTCGTGGCCCTCGGGCTTGGCTTCAGGATAGCCTTCAACGTGAGACAGTTCTACATAAAGCGTCCTACCTTAAACGAAGCCCTCAACCTCCCCCACAACAGACCCATAAGGGTCTTAGACACCGGGTCGACCACCGACAACTTCTGCACGACCGAGTTCTACTACAAAAAGGGCAAGGAGCTGATCTCCACGGTCCTTCCCATAGCCTACCTCTTTACCTTTGTAGTTCCCCTCTTTCTCGTCGTCTACTCCTGGATCACGGGCGTTGTGAACCACTGGACCCTTGGGATAACTTTCCTGTCGGTCCTCTTCGGGAGCGCCTTGGAGAGGTGGTGCTTCTTCGTCGAGGGGAACCACGTCCAGAACCTCTTCTACGGTCTTTACCCAGAAGAAGGCTACAGGCTCAGGAAAGGTTACATGGAGAGGAAGGAGACGAGGATATCCCTCTACGGCTGATCTTTGGGTCTCAGGTGCGGGAAGAGTATAACGTCCCTTATCGTGTCCGTGTTCGCCAGGATCATAACGAGTCTGTCTATGCCTATACCCTCGCCGCCAGTGGGCGGCATCCCGTACTCGAGTGCTTTTACGAAGTCCTCGTCCATCTCCATGGCTTCTTCGTCGCCCATCTCCTTCTCTTTAAGCTGCTGGAGGAACCTCTCCTTCTGTTCTAAGGGGTCGTTTAGCTCCGTGTAGGCGTTCGCTACTTCGTACCCTGCTACCACAAGCTCGAACCTCTCCACGAGATCTGGGTCCTCCCTGTGGGTCTTCGCAAGGGGAGATAGGACCTTCGGGAAGTCTAAAACGAAGGTGGGCTGGAAGAGGTCCTCTTCTGCCACCCTCTCGAAGACCTTGTCTATGATCCTCGGGTGTGTTAGCCTGTCCCAGCCATCTATCCCGAGGTCTTTTGCCAAGGACCTCAAGCCCTCTTCGTCCCTCAAGAAGAAGTCCTTGTCCTTGCCGGTCTTCTCTTTAAGCAGGTCGAAGTACCTCACCCTCCTGAAGGGGGGTGTGAAGTCTATCTCCCTTCCCATGTACTGGACCTTCAGGGTCCCGAGAACCTTCCTAAGGAGGTGGGTGACCAGCCTCTCGGTGAAATCCATAAGGTCCGTGTAGTCCCAGTAGGCTGCGTAGAACTCGACCATCGTGAACTCAGGGTTGTGGGTCCTGTCCACACCTTCGTTCCTGAAGTTCTTACCTATCTCGAAGACCTTTGGAAAACCACCCACTATCAGCCTCTTAAGATACAGCTCGGGGGCTATCCTGAGGTAGAGGTTCATCTCAAGGTAGTTGTGGTATGTGACAAAGGGTCTTGCGTTAGCACCGCTTGCAACCGGCTGGAGTATGGGAGTCTCCACCTCGATGAAGCCGTTTTCTTCTAAGAACCTCCTGAGCTCACTTATAATCCTGCTCCTCAGCAGGAAAACTCTCCTCGACTCGGGGTTAGCTATGAGGTCGAGATACCTCTGCCTGTACCTCACCTCAACGTCCCTTATCCCGTGCCACTTCTCGGGAAGGGGGTGGAGGCACTTGGCGAGCAAAGAAAAGTCTTCCACCTCTACGGTCAGCTCCCCAGTCTTAGTTCTGAAGAGCCTACCTTTAACACCTACGATGTCACCGACGTCAACGAACTCGGTGAAGATCCTGAACCTCTCCTCTCCTATGAGGTCTTTTCTTAGGTATATCTGGATCTTCCCTGTAATGTCCTGGATGTGGGCGAAGATAGCCTTCCCCATGGGCCTCAGGGTGACCACCCTCCCCCCCAGCGAGACCTCGCCCTCTGGTTCGAGGTCGTATCTTGCCTTCAGATCCCTTATCGGGACCGTCTCACCTTCGGAGAGGACAGCAAAGGAAAGACCCAACTTCTCCTCTATCCTCGAGACCTCCCCCTCGAAGGTGTACACCTCACCCTGTTTCAGACCCTCCTCTTTCGTGAGAACCAGGATCTCCACGTCGTCTTCGGATATCCTGAGCAGGTACCCACCCTCGACCTTTGAGACCCTCTTCACCTTCCCCTTTACCTTTACCCTCTCACCCCTCGGGTCCTTCTCGAACTTCCTCCTCACCTCCCCTATTGTGGAGGTTACCTCGAACCTGTGGGGATAGGGGTTTAGGCCAAGACCTTTTAGGTTCTCCAGTTTCCGAAGCCTCTCCTCCATGGGAAAAGAATTATATCAGCTTGTTGATTCCTGGAAAGTGAGGAGTTATAATACTATTTTGTGACTTTTTAGGATATAATCTCCCACTTGGAGTAAAAGGCCATGATACAGAGGCAGACTTACCTGAACGTTGCTGACAACTCTGGGGCGAAGAAGGTCCAGGTGATAGGTATACCTTACGCACCGAGGAAGTACGCCACCCTCGGGGACGTGGTCACCGTGACCGTGAAGGAGGCCCTTCCCGACGGAAACGCCAAGAAGGGCAAGATCTACAGGGCTGTCGTCGTGAGGACTGCAAAGGAAGTCAGGCGCCCGGACGGGAGCTACATAAAGTTCGACGACAACGCCTGCGTCCTCCTCAACCAGTACGGCGAACCCTTAGGGACCAGGGTCCTCGGGCCTATCGCCAGGGAGGTCAGGAACAAGGGTTTCACGAAGATAGCTTCCCTCGCACCGGAGGTGGTCTGATGGCGGCGAAGATAAGGAAGGGCGACACCGTAATGGTGGTGAGAGGCAAGAGGGCGAACAAGGGTAAAACCGGAAAGGTTTTGAGGGTGATCCCCGAAAAGAACAGGGTCGTGGTGGAGGGCGTGAACATAGTCAAGAAGCACGTGAAGCCCATAGAGGGCGTGAGGGAAGGTGGGATCATAGAGATGGAAGCCCCCATACACATCAGCAACGTGATGCTGGTATGTCCCAACTGCAAGAAGCCCACGAGGGTGGGTTTTAGGATAGTTCAGGAGAAGAAGGTGATAAGGAAGTACAGATACTGCAAGAAGTGTGGCGAGAACATAGACCTCGTTAGGGAAAAGGAGGTGAAGGGCTGATATGGCTGTGGAGACCAAGTACGTCCCGAGGCTCTACAGGAAATACAAGGAGGAGGTCGTCCCCCAGCTTATGAGGAGGTTCGAGTACAAGAACCCCATGGAGGTTCCTAAGATAGTGAAGATCGTCGTGAACATGGGGGTTGGAGAGGCCGTCCAGGACATAAAGCACTTGGAGAGGGCAATGGAAGATCTCACGCTCATAACAGGCCAGAGGCCGGCTGTGAGGAGGGCCAAAAAGTCAGAGGCGGGCTTTAAGCTGAGGAAGGGTATGCCCATAGGTCTAAAGGTCACCCTCAGGAAGGAGAGGATGTGGGAGTTCCTCGACAAGGTCATATCCATAGCCCTCCCCAGGGTTAAGGACTTCAAGGGGCTCAGCCCCAGGTCCTTCGACGGAAGGGGGAACTACGCCTTCGGGATAGCGGAGCAGATAGTCTTTCCCGAGATAGACTACGACAAGGTGGACAGGATAAGGGGCATGGACGTGTGCATACACACGAGTGCGGAGACGGACGAGGAGGCCTTCTGGCTCCTCTCGCTCCTTGGGTTCCCGCTCAGATCCATGTAGGAGGTTGGCATGCCGAGGAAGGCTAAGGTGATGAAGGACCTTAAGTACTACCCCAAGTGGAGGGTAAGGAAGAAGAACAGGTGTCCTATATGTGGAAGGCCGAGGGGGTATCTTAGGTACTTCAACATGTGCAGGCTCTGCTTCAGGGAGAGGGCCCTGAGGGGTGAGCTTCCCGGTGTGAGGAAGTCGAGCTGGTGAGGAGGTGAAGGGATGGACCCGGTAGCGGACATGTTCTCGGCCATGAAGAACGCCATAATGAGGAAGAAGGACTACGTGGACGTGCCCTCCTCCAAGCTAAAGGAGAGGATACTCGATCTCCTCAAGAGGGAAGGCTTCATAAAGGACTGGGAGAAGATCGACGACGATCAGCACAGGAAGGGAACCCAGTACACCCTGAGGATACACCTGAAGTACCTGGATCCCAAAAGGAAGAGGAGTGCCATAACCAACATAGTCAAGATCTCAAAGCCCGGAAGGAGGGTTTACGCCCCCGCCAAGAGGATACCCTACGTCAAGAACGGACTCGGCGTGGCCATAGTCTCCACCGACTCAGGTGTGGTCACAGACCACGAGGCGAGGAAGATGAGGAAGGGTGGGGAGATAATAGCTATAGTCTGGTAGGAGGCGGAAGATGTCGAGGATTGGGAAGGCTCCCATACCCATACCCGACAAGGTGAAGGTGGATATAGAGGGCAACACGGTCACCGTAGAGGGGCCCAAGGGTAAGCTCACCTTCAACTTCCACCCAGACATGAAGGTAACGATCGAGGAGATGGACGGGAGGAAGGTTGTCAGGGTTTACAGGCCTACCGACAGGTCTTTTCACAGGGCACTCCACGGGACCACGGCGGCCCTCATCAGGAACATGATAAAGGGCGTGACCGAGGGGTTCACGGAGGTCCTGGAGGTCCACGGACTCGGCTACAGGGCGGCGGTCAAAGGAAAGACCCTCGAGCTGCACCTTGGCTACTCCCACCCGATCCACTACCCCATACCCGACGACGTGAAGATAGAGGTCAAGGGAAACGAGATCCACATCCACGGCATAGACAAGCAGAGGGTGGGTCAGGTCGCTGCGGAGATAAGGTCCTTCAGGAAGCCCGATCCTTACAAGGGTAAGGGTATAAGGTACAAGGGAGAGGTTCTGAAGCTGAAACCAGGAAAGGCTGCGGGCAAGAAGTGAGGAGGCAGGTAGATGGCAAAGCTTACACGCCAAGAGAGGAGGATAAGGAGACACAAAAGGATAAGGAAGAAGGTCTTTGGGACCCCAGAGAGGCCGAGACTCTGCGTTTACAGGAGCCTCCAGCACTTCTACGCCCAGATAATAGACGACACGAAGGGACACACACTCGTCTACGCATCCACCCTCGACCCTGAGTACGAGAAGGTGGCCGGAAAGAGGGGCGGTAAGTCTATCGAAGCGGTCAGGATCGTGGCGGACATACTCGTAAGGCGTGCCCTGGAAAAGGGAATAAAGAAGGTGGTCTTCGACAGGGGAGGCTTCAAGTACCACGGTAGGATAAAAGCCTTCGCCGACAGATGCAGGGAACTTGGTCTTGAGTTCTGAGGAGGTGCACCATGGGTGGTAAGAGTATAGACGCTATGATCGAGGAGAGGAGGAGAGAGACGGGGATAACGGAGCTCGAGGAGGACCTCCAGTTGGAGGAGAGGCTTATATACGCCAACAGGACCGCAAGGGTGACAAAGGGAGGAAGGAGGTTCTCCTTCAGCGCCCTCGTTGTCGTGGGTGACAGGAGAGGTTTTGTAGGTTTCGGTCACGGAAAGGCCAAGGAGGTTCCCCTGGCGATAGCCAAGGCCGTCGACCAGGCCAAGAAGAAGATAATAAGGGTCCCCATAATAGAGGGGACCGTTCCCCACGACGTCGTGGGCCACTTTGGCCCCACCAAGATAATAGTTCTCCCCGCCAGGAGGGGAACGGGAGTTGCCGCGGGAGGTGCAGCAAAACCCGTCTTCGAGCTCGCCGGCTACACGGACGTCCTCACCAAGATCATAGGAAGCACGAACCCCGATAACGTGGTGAGGGCGGTCTTCGACGCCTTCCTCCAGCTCAAAACCCCGGAGCAGGTAGCCCAGGAGAGGGGCATCCCGATAGAGGAGATACGTAAGAGGTACAGGCTGTACGCCAAGCCAAAACTTAAGGTTAAGGTCCACTATCCCTGGAGGGGAATCCATGGCTAAGCAAAGGAGGCAAAAAAAGAAAGCTCTTAAGGTAACCCTGGTGAGAGGGCTTGCGGGAAAGCCGGAGAAACACATCCAGGCGGTTAAAAGCCTCGGTCTCAGGAAGCCTGGCCAGTCGAGGATCTTAGAGGACAACCCCATGGTGAGGGGTAACGTGAGGAAGGCCCATTACCTTATAAAGGTGGAGGAGATAGGCGATGAAGCTACATGAACTCCAGCCCCATCCAGGATCGATCAGGGAGAGAAAGAGGGTAGGAAGGGGTATAGGATCGGGCCACGGGAAGACCTCCGGAAGGGGTCACAAGGGCCAGAAGTCGAGGTCAGGTGACAGGAAGATGCCCCCCTGGTTCGAGGGCGGTCAGACACCCCTCCACATGAGGGTGCCCAAGAGGGGCTTCGTAAACCCCAACAGGGTCGAGTACACCCCTGTGAACGTGGGACTCCTCGACAGACTCTTCGAGGAGGGCGCCGAGGTGACCCCTGAGGCCCTCGCTGAGAAGGGGATCTGCTCTAAGGGAGATCTGGTTAAGGTCTTAGGGGACGGGGATGTAACCAAAAGGCTAACTGTCAAGGCCCACGCCTTCTCGAGGACCGCCAGGGAGAAGATAGAAAAGGCAGGAGGCACCTGTGAGGTAATAGAGAAGTGATAGACTACCTCAGGAACCTGTTTACTTTCGAGGACCTGAGGAGAAGGATCATATACACACTCCTCATGTTTGCCATCTACAGGCTGGGTAGCCACATCCCCATACCGGGAATAGACGTCCAGGCCCTCGAGGACTTCTTCAGGTCCCTCCAGGGAACCCTCTTTAACCTCTACGACATATTCTCCGGCGGGAACCTGAGCAGGATGACCGTCTTCGCCCTTGGGGTTATGCCCTACATATCCGCCTCCATAATGATGCAGCTCTTAACGGTCGCCATCCCTGAACTCCAGAGGCTCGCCAAGGAGGAAGGGGACTACGGCAGATACAAGATCAACGAGTACACCAAGTATTTAACCCTGTTCGTAGCGTTCATACAGTCGGTGGGCATAGCCTTCTGGCTCCAGAACCAGACCTCACCTCGGGGCTTTCCAGTAGTTCCTGAGACCGGCTTCCTGTTCATATTCGTCACCGTCCTAACCCTCGTCTCCGGAACCATGTTCCTCGTCTGGATAGGGGAGAGGATCACCGAGAAGGGTATAGGGAACGGCATGTCCCTCCTAATATTCGCAGGTATAGTGGCCAGGTTCCCCAACGCTGTGGTGGGACTAATTGACAGGTTGAAGACAGGAGACCTAACACCCTTCGCGGTCGCCGGTGCCGCCATCATGGTGATCGCCGTGATCATCGGGATCGCATACATCCACGAGGCTGAGAGGAGGATCCCAGTCCAGTACCCGAGGAGGGTCGTCGGGAGACAGGAGTTCAGGGGAGGGTCCACCTACCTCCCTATAAAGATAAACCCAGCTGGCGTCATACCCATAATCTTCGCCCAATCGATACTCATAATACCTTCTAGCGTCCTCGCCTTTATCCAGCACCCCATAGCCCAGGTCCTCCACGACGCCTTCAACCCAACATCGATGCTCTACAACTTCCTCTATGTCGTGTTCATAGTATTCTTCACCTACTTTTATACCGCGGTCCTCATAAACCCGGTGGAGGTGGCCGACAACCTGAGGAAGGGCGGTGCCTTCGTCCCCGGCGTGAGGCCCGGACTGGAGACCCAGAGGTTCTTGGAGCAGGTAATAAACAGGCTTGTCTTCGTAGG
>WFOY01000006.1 GCA_015487835.1 Aquificaceae bacterium | reverse complement strand
GGATCACCTGCTCGAGGTCAGCGAGAACGTCCACCTTTCTGGAAGGACTTGGGTTCTGAAGCTGTTGGCCCCAAAGGTGGCCGAGACCGTAAGAGCTGGACAGTTCTTGATGATGGAGGTCTCGAAGAGCTACGACCCTATGGGGAGGAGGGCCTTTGCGGTGGGGGACGTCAGGGGAGAGGAAATCCTGATCTTCTACGACGTTGTGGGGAGGGGGACGAGGATCATGATCGAATGGGAACCTGGACAGAGGGTGAGGGCCTTCGGCCCCTTAGGAAAGGGGCTGTTCAGCTACGAGGGTGAGAGGCACCTACTCGTAGGGGGTGGTGTGGGCCTCGCCGGGCTTACCCTGTTCGGGAAGAGGCTCAGAGAGATGGGCAGAGAGGTGGTCATCGTTTACGGTGCGAGGACGGCAGAACAGCTCAGCATGCTGGACTGGATAAAGGAGGAGGGGTTTGAACACATAGTCTACACCGAAGACGGGAGCGCGGGGAGGAAAGGACTCGTAACGGAGGTCCTCGAGGAGTTCGACAGATCCTGGGTTGTCTCGGCCTGCGGGCCTAAGGCAATGATGAAAGCTGTTAAGAGGATTTCGAAGAATACAGGACACAGGGTGTTCCTGTCACTGGAGGAGAGGATGGCCTGCGGGTGGGGTGTGTGTCTCGGGTGCGTTGTGAGAACTAAAGAGGGCAGGTTCGTCAGGGTGTGCTACGAAGGTCCCGTCTTCCCTGCGGAGGAGGTTATCCTCTGATGTTCACGGGGATAGTGGAGGATGTGGGTAAGGTAAAGGAGATCAGCCTGAGATCGGGCGGCGGTGTGATCAAGGTCGAAACGAAGCTGGGGGACATAAAGGTGGGTGACAGCGTCTCCGTAAACGGTGTTTGCCTCACAGCGGTTGAGGTATCTGGAAGGACGGTCACCTTCGAGATGTCTCCTGAGACCCTGTCCAGGAGCAACCTCAGGTTCCTCAGGGTGGGGAGTCCCGTTAACCTGGAGAGGTCCCTAAGACCCGATTCCAGGATGGGCGGGCACCTTGTTATGGGTCACGTGGACTTCACGGCGAGGATAATCAGCTTCAGGCCCGAGGGCGAACACAGGGATCTCGTGATAGAGGTGCCAAGGGACAGGGAGGTCTTCTTCGCGGAGAAGGGGTCTGTGGCCGTGGACGGGATAAGCCTCACCGTGAACAGGGTGAAGGAGGGGAGTATATCGATAACCATAATCCCCTTCACCTTCGAGAACACAAACCTCAGGTTCAGGAGGGTGGGGGACCTCGTGAACGTGGAGATAGACCCCATAGCCCGTTACGTGGTGCGGTTCATGAGCATTATGGAGAGAAAGGATCTGGGTGACCTGCTTGAGGACCTTTAGACAATCATCTCCTCAACGAAGCCTATGTGGTGCTTCCCCTGCCTGAACTCCTTGGTTCTCAGGACCCTCTTGTGAAACTCTATGTTGGTCTTTAGACCCTTTCCGGAGATGAGGAACTCGTCCAGCGACCTCAGACCCCTCCTTATGGCCTCCTCCCTTGTCTCTCCCCAGACTATGAGCTTGGCGATCAGGGAGTCGTAATAGGGAGGTATCTCGTAACCCGGATAGACGTGGGTGTCCACCCTCACACCCATACCGCCTGGAAGTATGAGTTCCTCCACCTTTCCGGGTGAGGGTAGGAAGGTGTCGGGGTCCTCGGCGTTTATCCGCATCTCTATGGAGTGACCCCTTATCCTGACCTTACCCACGCTTATCTTCCTGCCCATGGCGACCTTGATCTGCCACTTCACTATGTCTATGCCCGTTACCATCTCGGTTACGGGATGCTCCACCTGGATCCTTCCGTTCATCTCCATAAAGTAGAAGTTCCCCTCCTCGTCAAGGAGAAACTCCACGGTGCCCGCCCCCTCGTAACCTATCTCCCTGCAGAACTCGACCACAGCCTCCGAGATCTCCCTCCTCTTCCTCTCGTCCACCGAGGGGCTCGGAGCCTCCTCTATGAGCTTCTGGTGCCTCCTCTGGATCGAACACTCCCTCTCTCCTAAGACGACCACGTTCCCCTTAGAGTCAGCTATAACCTGAAACTCTATGTGCTTGGGGTTTATTATGAACCTCTCCAGATACACCCTCCCGTCACCGAAGCAGGCCTCGGCCTCCTGGACTGCCACCGGGAACTTCTCCCTGAGGTCCTTCTCGTTCATAACTATCCTTATCCCTCTCCCACCACCTCCCGCGGAGGCTTTCAGAACTACTGGGTACCCTATCCTCCTAGCGATCTCGATGGCCGCGTCCAGGGTCACCGCCCCGTTGCTCCCTGGAACCAGGGGGAGGCCCACCCTCCTCGCTATCTCCTTGGCCCTTATCTTGTCACCTATGGTTTCCAGGGTCTCTGGGGAGGGGCCTATGAACCTTACCCTGCTCTTCGAGACTATCTCGGCGAACTTGGGGTTCTCGGCCAGGAAACCGTACCCGGGGTAGAGGGCGTCCGCCTTGGTCACCTCCACCGCGGACATTATGGCGGGTATGTCCAGGTAACTCTTCCTCGGGTCGGGAGGTCCTATGCAGACCGCCTCGTCGGCAATCCGGACGTGGAGGGAGTTTCTGTCCGCCTCCGAGTAAACGGCGACCGTCTTTATCCCCAGCTCCTTGCAAGCCCTTATGGCTCTTACAGCTATCTCACCCCTGTTCGCTATCAGAACCTTTTTGAACATCTAAGAGATGATCTTACCAGAAGAGACTATCTCGGTCAGAGCCTCGACTATGTAGGAGACCTCCTCGTCAGTCAGGTACGGGTGGACGGGTATGGAGAAGACCTCCCGCCTGAAGGTCTCAGCTTTGGGCGTTGGGAGATGCACAGCCCCCCTTAGCTCGTGGAGAAGATAGGGGTAGTAGACCCTAGCGTCTATACCTGCGGACCTAAGATCCTCCACTATCCTGTTTCGGTCCGGGTGCCTGAGGGTGTAAAGGTGGTAAACGTGGGTTGAACCTTCTCTCTCCTGGGGTGTGGTGAAGGAATCTTTGAAGGACCTCGTGTATACACTCGCTATGTGTCTTCTCCTCTCGTTCCTCTCGTCCAGCTTTCTCAGCTGTATGGTTCCTATGGCCGCCTGGAACTCGGTTATCCTGAAGTTAAAGGCTGGGTGGTCTCCAAAATCTATCCACCTCCTCACCTCTTCCGCGAGGTGGTCATCGTTCGTAGTTATGGCTCCTCCCTCTCCCATGGGGACGTTCTTGGAGGCGTAAAAGCTGAAGGCCGCCAGGTGGCCCCAGGATCCCGCCTTCTTGCTCTTCAGATCGGCACCGTGGGCCTGGGCTGCGTCCTCGATCACGTAGAAACCGTACTTATCTGACAGGTACATTATGGCCTCCATGTCCGCCATGCACCCGTAGAGGTGTACAGGGATGACCACCTTGGGCCGGAACCTCTTGACGGCGTCCTCCGTCTGGTTCGGGTCCAGGGTGTAGAAGTCGTCCACGTCCACCACAACCGGATCACCACCTGCCAGGTAGACCGCGTCTATGGTCGCCATGAAGCTCATCGCAGGGACCACGACCTTGTCCCCTCTGTCAACGCCAAGGGCCTTGAGGGCTATGAAGAGGGCCACTGTCCCGGAGCACACGGTAAAGCAGTGCTTCACGCCCAGATACCTTGCGAACTCATCGGTGAAAGCCCTCGTCCACCTCCCCCTCGTTATCTGGTGGGACTCTATGATCTCTATGAGGGCTTCCTTCTCCTCCTCCGAAAAGTAAGGTTCGGTGATCCTGATCATCGCTGTTGGGAAAAGTATTATAACCTTTCCAAAAACCTTCTCTTGAAGTTCTCACAGCCGAGGCCGTCGCATATGTCCAGGAGCATGTACAGAAAGGCCCTCTTCTCCTCATCACTCATCCGGGAAAAGTCAAGGTGGGTCGGGTCCTCGGGTATCCCCAGCTTCTCCAGGTCTGGGTTCGTGGTCATAAGGTCGCTTATTATCCTGCTCACGACCGCCCTGAGGTTACCTCTGCCTAAAACTCTCTCCACCTCCCTTAAAGCCTCCGCTATCTCCTTATCTATGTCAGTTTCCATTACAGTTTTTTATTATAAAATCTCTCAACCGATCGAACTCCAGAGGTGGGGAGAAGTAATAGCCCTGTCCCTCGTCGCAGCCAAGGTCAAGGAGCGTCATGAAGTGGTCCTCTTTCTCTATGCCCTCCGCGAGCGATACGGCGCCTACCGAGTGGGAGAGGTCCACTATGGCTTTGACAACGGCCCTCGCCCTGTCGCTGTTGGTTACAGCTGATGTGAAGGACCTGTCTATCTTCAGCTTGTCCACCTCAAACTCTATCAGGTAGTTCATCGATGAGTAGCCTGTTCCGAAATCGTCTATGGCTATGACTATGCCCTCCCTCCTCATGGCCTCCAGTATGACCTTGGTCCTCTCAGGGTCCTTCATAGCTGTGCTTTCGGTTATCTCGACCACAAAGCACTGAGGGGGTACACGGTAGGCGTTGAGGAGATCCCTTATGTTCCTCGTGAGGTCCTCCTCGAGGAACTGTCTCATGGAGAAGTTAACGGCAACGAAGAGGTCCTCAAAGCCCTCGGATCTGAGCAGGGACAGGTCCCTTATGGCCTTTCCGAGTATGCAGTAGCCGAGGTCAACTATGTAGCCCGTGTCCTCAGCGATCTGGATGAACCTGTCGGGTGTCAGGAGTCCCAGGTCCGGATGGTCCCACCTCACGAGGGCCTCCATACCTATCACCCTGCGGTCTCTTAGGCTTAGGATCGGCTGGTAGAGAACCTTTATCTGGTCCTGTCTTACGGCCTCCTTCAGACCTTCCCTTATGACAGCTATGTGTCTCAGGTCTTCTTCCACATCCTCGGAGAAGTAGTCTATCTCACCAGGGCCCTTCTCTCTGGCCCTTGAGAGGGCTATCTCCGCCTTCCTGATGAGGTCCTCAGGATCCTCCCCGTCCCTTGGAAACAGGGCGACACCCATGCAGGCGTTTATCCTGACCTCTCCACCGTTTATGGAGAAGGGTTCCTGGAATACGGACCTGACCTTCTCTATCGCCCTGCTAAGTCCCCGCATATCCCTTATACCCACGAGGGCTATGCCGAACTTGTCAGCGAAGAACCTGCTCACCAGGTCGCCCGATCTTAGCCTGGTTCTGATCCTCTCCCCCACCTTCCTTATCAGGCTGTCCCCGGCCTCGGTTCCGTAGAGTGTGTTTATCTCACCAAACCTGGATATGTCGAGGAGAACTATGCCCACGATCTCTCCCCTACGGCCGGCGAGGCTCAAGGTCTCCTTGAGCTTCTCTATAAACAGTATCCTGTTGGGAAGGCCTGTGAGTAAGTCGTAGTAGGTCATCCTAACTATACTCTCCTCTATCCTCTTCCTGTCGGTTATATCCCTCTCGCTAACTACGGCACCCTCGAGACCTATCTCCCTCCAGTTCTCGGGCAGGAACACGCTGGCCTCTATCCACCTGTAATCCCCTCCCTTGCTTTTTACCCTGAACTCCCCAGTCCTCAAAACCCCAGGATTGGAGAAGACGAGATTCTTCAGGGCCTCTACGCTCTTTAGGTCCTCAGGGTGGATGAACTCGGAGAAGTGTCTGCCCACGACCTCCTCCGGTTCCCAGCCGAGGATCTTCACGGAGGAGGGGCTCTTGTACCTTATGTATCCCTCAGGGTCGATTATGGCCACCACATCGTGGGAGTGGGTGAGTATGAGTTCCAGCTTCTTCTTCTCTTCAGTCAGCTTCCTCTCCAGTTCCAGCTCCTTGGTCACGTCTATCCCCACCGCCAGGCCCGCGTACCCGTCCTTCAGCTTTACGGTTGTGGCGTAGATCCTTATGTGCCTTGTCTCGCCGGATCTGGTTATTACCGGAAGGTCTGCGTACTCAACGGACATGGTCTCGCCCCTTATACGCCTCCTTATCCTTTCGGCGACAGTTTCCCTGAGGTCAGGGTGGACTAGGTCCTGGACCTTCATATCCGCGATCTCCTCCCTTGTGTAACCAAGTAGCCTGAGGGCGTAGGAGTTCACGTATATGAACTTCTCGCGGTATATGAGAATTAGGACGGGGGCGTTCTCGGCGATCACCTCGAAGATCTCCCTCTCCCTCCTCAGCTCCTCGGCCAGGTGCTCCTTCTCCAGATACTCGGAGACAGCCGTGGCCACCCCCTTGAGGAAGTCCGCCTCCTCCTTCGTGAACTTTCTCCTGGTTCTGGAGTAAACGGCGATCACACCCCAGAGGTCACCCATGTGCCTTATGGGTGCTGCCATAAGGCTGACTATTCCGTAGGAGGTTATGAGATTTAGGTCCGAGAACCTGTCGTCAGAAGAGAGATCCTCTGACCTTACGGACCTGCCTATTTTTGAACAGTAGTGGGCGTGGGAGTTGTCCTTCAGATACTCCCTGCCTACGGATCCCTTCTTCCAGCCGAAGCCACCCATAAGGATGAACCTGTTTTTGTCCTTTTCGTATCTGAACACACCGCACAGGTCAACATCCAGAGCCTTCGCGACCTCTTTGCAGATGAAGTTGAGAAAGTCTCTAAGATCTTTAAATCTCAGGAAGCTCCTCAGGAGATCTACGGAGGCCGTCTCTATCTTCCTCAGGCGGGCCTCAGGGGTTCTGTCCATGTAGTATTCATTTTAATATTAGTTGAGTGTAAAGCTATAAACCTTTAAGCTCCCTCAGGATCTCGAACTGCCTGTCCATAACGTAATCGCTCACCACGTCCTCCTGTTTAAGGTCGAGGTCGTACTGGACACCTATCCTGTACACCTCCCCCCTCTCCAGGACGTATCTCACCACACCCAAGGTGTCAACCGTTCCCTTCGGCAGGTCGAACCTCACCCTGACCACGTCGCCGGCCTTGAGGTCGTCAGGGTCCTTGAGGTAAACACCTACGCCTCCTACGGACACGTCCGCCATGGACCCTACCGTCTTCCAGTCTTCTTTTTCCACATGCACCGGAACGGGGTCCTCAGGGACGACCCTTACGAACCTCCTCCTCTCCTGGGGAAGGTCCACAAGGCCAAGGACCTCAAGTTTGGCGGCGCCGGCGGAGTGGTCCACCTCGGAGACCTTCACACCCACAGTTTTGGGGAGGTTCTTTATCTTCAGGTAAAGGTCCGCATCCTTCCTGAATATGTTGAGGTCACACATCTCTACGGTGACGTCCTTATCGTGTATATCGAGAATTCTGGACCTGCACACGACGGGCACCTCCTTGTAGTAGGCCAGGATCTCCACATCCTCCCCCTTTGTCTTTAGTTCCTCGACCAAGTTGATCACCGTTCCCACGTCCGCCTTTATATCCTCTTCGAGACCGGCCTTTTCTCTGAGTTCTCTTAAATACCTGCTGTAAGCTGTCTCGGTTATGTGGAGTATGAGATCCACAAGATCTATCAGGTCCTTGACCTTCTTGAAGTTCCCTTCCTTCTCGGATATGTGGTCTATGTAGTCCCTCACGAGTCTGAGGAGGCTCTTGGTAAGGGGCTTCTTTATGTCCACACCGTGGGTAGCGAGGGAGTAAAAGAGGTTGAAGACCTCCTCCTCGGTGGTGTCCCTGAAGGAGAAGAGGACAGCGTAGACCTTTCTGACGAGAACCCTTATGGTCTGGGAGTTTATGACTCCGGGTACATCGTCCTCCAGCGATGATAGGAAGTTGTCCACAAAGGTGTCCCTGTAGCTTGCGAAGAACTCCCTATCCTCGGACAGCCTGCTTAGTAAGTCTCTTATCCTCTGGCCCACGATGGTATTGTAAACTTAAGTCGTAGGATGAGGATAGTCGTTCTCACCGGGGCGGGCATATCCGCCGAGAGCGGTGTCCCCACCTTCAGGGGGAAGGAGGGTCTCTGGAGGAAGTACGATCCAAGAGATCTGGCGACACCTGAGGCCTTCCGGAGGGATCCCAAGGTCGTGTGGGAGTGGTACAACTGGAGGAGGGAGATGATAGCGAAGGCCCAGCCGAGCGAGGCCCACAGGATCTTAGCGGAACTCGAAAGGAGGAGGGACCTCCGGATAATAACCCAAAACGTGGACGGCCTCCACCAGAGGGCTGGTTCGAAGAAGGTCATAGAACTCCACGGGAACATATGGAGGGTAAGGTGTGTGATCTGCAGGGTAAGGTACTACGATGAGAGGGTCCCCCTGGAGGATCTGCCGCCAAAGTGTAAGGAGTGCGGAGGTCTCCTAAGACCTGACGTTGTCTGGTTCGGAGAGACCCTTCCCCAGGAGGAACTCGAAGAGGCCTACAGACTTTCCTCGGAGGCGGATATCTTCCTTGTGATAGGGACCTCGGCCCAGGTGTACCCGGCCGCAGAGTTGCCCTTTGTGGCTAAGAGGAGCGGTGCCAGGGTGATAGAGATAAACCCGGAGGAGACGCCCGTGACGCCCTACGCGGACCTCTCGATCAGGAAGGGTGCCACCGAGGGACTGAGGGAGGTTTTGGACCAGCTTTGAGGGTGTACTCCATAGGACACAGCTCCAGGGATATAGGGGAGTTCGTAAACATACTGAGAACCTACGGGATAGACCTTCTTGTGGACGTGAGGATCAGACCTTACAGCTCCAGGTTCCCCCACTTCTCTAAGGAGTCCCTGGAGGAGACTCTGAGGAAGGAGAACATAGGCTACCTTCACCTACCCCAGATCGGAGGCTTCAGGAGGGAAGGTTACGCAAACTTCACGAGAAAGGAACAGTTCAGGACCGCGATAAACAGGATCGTGAAATTGATCAGGGAGAGGAGGGTGGCCCTCATGTGTGCTGAGAGGGACTGGAGAAGGTGCCACAGGAGGTTCATAGCTGACCATCTCACCAGGCTGGGTATCGAGGTGGTTCACATAATTGACGAGGTCAGAACCGAGACACACCCGAAGGGTCTGTACGATACTATATATTGATGGCGAGGGAGGTCAAGTTAGGAGTATTTGTCTTAGTTACAGCCTTCGCCTTTGCCTTTCTCATACTCACCTTCGGTGAGGTCCCCCTCCTCAAACCGAAAGCTAAGGAGTACTACGCCTACTTTGAGGACGTGGGTGGCCTCTCGGTTGGGGCCGAGGTTAGGGTAGCGGGCGTGAGGGCCGGAACGGTCAGGGATCTCACCTTAGAGGAGGGAAAGGTCAGGGTCACCTTCCAGGTTAGGGAGGACATAAGGATCTACAGGGATGCGAGGGCTTACATAGGCACGCTCGGTCTTATGGGAGACAAGTACCTTGGTATAGTTCCCGGATCGCCGCAGGCTGGGTATCTGGCGGAGGGGGAGGAGGTAAAGGCCACCGAGGAGGTGGCTGACACGGACAGGTTAGTGAGGGAGCTCACGAGGACTGCGGAGAGCTTCAGGGAGGTTGCGGAGAGCCTGAAGGAGGTCCTCGAGGAGAACAGAAGGAGCATAAGGGAGGCGATCAGAAACCTCAGAGATCTCACGGACCTCCTCAGGCAGGTCACCGAGGAGAACAGGGAGAACCTTAAGAAGCTGATAGACCAGATGGCCCAGCTGACCGAGAACCTGAACACCACCCTCCCGGAGGCTGTAGCCTCGGTGGACAGGTTGGCGGATCAACTCTCCCAGATAGCGGGGGAGAACAGGGAGGACATAAGGAGGGTAGTCTCAAGTCTGAGGGACGTCTCCGAGGACCTAAAAGAGGACCTTCCCACGCTCGTGTCCAACCTCAACTCCTTGGCAGAGAACCTATCGGGTATACTCGAGGAGAACAGGGAGGACATAAGGGTCTCGGTCAGAAACTTGGCGGTGGTGACGGAGAGGTTGAGGACCAGCTCCCAGAGGCTTGACAAGATACTGGAGAAGATAGAGAGCGGGGAGGGGACCATAGGGAAGCTGGTCCACGACGAAGAGCTTTACGAGAGCGTGACCAAAGGGGCCAGACTCTTCGGAGAGGCTGGGGAGGTGATAACCGAGACCCAGATCTATCTCGGTTTTGGAGGAGAGCTTTACAGCGGTGGTGACTCCAAGGGCTTCATATCCTTGAAGATCCAGCCGGAGAGGAGCACCTACTACCTTCTTGAAGTGGTTGGGGACTCGAGGGGAAGGGTCTACACAGAGCAGCTGATAGACGGCCAGGAGATCGTTAAGAAGGAGTTTAAACCCGAGTTCACACTCCAGGTAGGTAAAAACTTCTTCCTGTGGGGGGACAGATACTTCACCGTAAGGGCAGGTCTGAAGGAGTCCACGGGCGGTGTGGGCTTTGACTTCGTTCCTTCAAGAAGGATGAGGTTCTACACGGACGTCTGGGATGTGGGTAGGAAGGACAGACCCGAGGAGGAGAACTTAAAGCCCCTCCTCCAGGTGGGCCTCCAGCTAAGGTTAAGGGGGCCTGTTTACACCCGCTTCGGGGGAGATGACCTCCTGAACGACAGGCTGAGGGGTGTGTTCATAGGGGCCGGTTTAGAGTTCTCTGAGGAGTCGCTCAAGTACCTTCTGGGCGGGTTGGGTTTACCCTTTCCCTGAGTTTTATATTAATTTATTAGGGTAGCTATGTTTGGAGACCAAATACGAAACCTCTACAAGATAAATCTGAACCTGAAGACTGGTGAAAGTCTACTCGTATTTACAGACGACGAGAAGGACTACCTGGTGGATCTCATAGATGAGTTCGTGGAGGTTGGCAAGGAGTTCACGGATGATGTGAGGAGTCTGGTTTACGGTTCCCTTAAGGTGCATGGGACGGAACCGCCCGAGGATCTCTGGAGGATAACCTTCGGTGACGAGGCCATAGACACGCTGAAGGAGGCGGGGCTGATCGAAAGGATCCTGTCCAAGGAGAGCTACCCGGTAGAAGAGGTGATCAGCATCCTCAAGGAGAAGGCGGTCGGCGTCCCAAAGGTCGTGGTAGCCTTCCCCTACTTCTCCACGACCCACACCTTCTACAGAAAGGTCCTGACGGACCACTTCGGTGTGAGATACGCCTCGATGCCCCTCTTCGATCCTTCCATGTTCCTCACCTCCATGGACGTGGACTGGGATTACGTTGCGAGGCTGAGCAGAGACATAGCGGAGATCCTGACCGAGGGCGAGTGGGTTCACGTGAGGTCCGAGTACGGGACGGACATAGAGTTCTCCATAAAGGGCAGGAAGGGAATACCGGACACAGGTCTCTTCCACAATCCTGGAGACTTCGGGAACCTGCCCGCTGGGGAGGCCTTCATAGCCCCTGTCGAGAACGAGGCTTACGGCAGGCTCGTCATACTCTACGCCCCGGACAGGCCCTTAGAGAGGCCGCTCACCTTCAAGTTCATAGGGGGAGGCGTTGAGGACATAGAGGGTTTTGAGGAATACAGAAACTTCATAGAGGACATCTTCAAGAGGATGCCGGAGGCGAGGTTTATAGCCGAGTTCGGTGTAGGGACCAACCCTAAGGCTTCCAGACCCGACAACCTGCTGGAGGCGGAGAAGATCCTGGGGACGGTCCACGTGGCCATAGGTGATAACCACACCTTCGGTGGGACCAACAGGGTCGGTTTCCACACCGATTATGTGGTCTTTGAACCAACAGTTCTTGTAGGAGGAAGAGGATGGGAAAAAGAGTTGCTCACCCGAGGAAAACTCCAGAAGATATAAAGATCGAGTTCATAAGGAAGGTTCACCTCTTCGAGGACCTGGGGGCCGAGGAGCTGAGAGAGGCCGTAAGATACATGAACCTGAGGGACTACACCAAGGGAGACTACCTGTTCTTTGAGGAGGACGCGGAACCGGGCATATTCATACTCGTGGAGGGGCTCGTCAAGCTCCTGAAGGAGACCCAGGACGGGAAGACCATAATAGTGAGGCTTGTCTTCCCTGGAGACGTCTTCGGCTGGATAGAGTGGGGTAAGAACGCTCCTAAGAACACCTACACCGCTATGGCCGTCCTCAGCTCCAGGGTCCTCTACATATCCAACAGAGACTTCATCAACCTGGCGATAAAGTATCCTGCGATAGCCATAAAGATGACCTGTGATGCGACGGCCAACCTGCTCCAGACCTACGAGATCCTCAAGAGCATAGCCTCGGGAAGGGTGGAGGAGAGGATAGCCAAGGTGATACTCGAACTGGCGGACAGGATAGGGGTGAAGAAGAACGGGAACATAGTGATAAGGCTTCCCCTAACGAGACAGGACATAGCGGAGATGACTGGAACAACCGTGGAAACTGCCATAAGAGTTATGAGCAGGTGGAAGAAGCAGGGGATCATAAACACCGAGAGGGGCTACATAGAGATCCTGAACCGGAGAGAGCTGGAGAAGCTTTTGGTATAAAATAGGGAAGCATGAAGAAATACAGAGGCTTGCCGTTAGTTTTAGCTTTCCTCTCGCTTGGGATGTCTGAACCCCAGAGGGTTCCTCCCGAAGCGGAGGATCTGAGGGTAAAGGTCGTAGACTCAAGAGGTGTGGATCACGACCTCAGGGGGCTCCTCTGCGACGGGGATCCGGAGCTTAAGCTCAGGAGGGGAACTCTGAGGTACAGGATACCTATAAAGCTGATAGAGAAGATAGAGGTCCTCGGTGACGAGAACCCCACCAAGGTAAAGGTGGTAACCAGAGGTGGTAAGGAGGAGGTCTTCGAGGTGGACAGGGGGATGAGGTGCACTGCAAGGTCAGACTCAGGATCCGTTACCTTCTATATCGGTGAGGTGAGGACTATAAAGATCTCCGAAGGGGTGAGAAGATGAGAAGGTTCTTCCTGCCAGTTATAGCGGGCATATTCTTCCTGGCTGGCTTCTTCGTCGGCGTATCCAAGACGGTCTCAAAGGAGGACGAGTACTCCTACCTCAAGCTCTTCAGCGATGTGCTGAAGATAGTGAAGGAAAACTACGTTAAGGAGCCAAACATAAAGGACCTGATCTACGGGGCACTGAACGGTATGGTGTCCTCCTTGGACCCGTTCTCCGCCTTCTTCCCTCCCGATAAGTACAAGGAGTTCATGCAGGAGACGGAGGGTGAGTTCGGAGGCATAGGCATAGAGATAAGCATGGAGAAGGGT
>WFOY01000005.1 GCA_015487835.1 Aquificaceae bacterium | reverse complement strand
GGATCAGGATCCTAATAAAGAAGGTTATTGAACTTGCCGCCCAGCACGACATAGCGATGATACCTATCTTCGCCTACTCGCACCTCCACTACTTCAAGGTATTCTTCGTAAAGGACAGGGGGGCTGAGGTAACAAGCGGTTTGCTTGACCAGTTTGGCTACCTCCTCTACTGCTTCAACTGCATGAACAGGGATCCTGTGAAGGATCTTCTCAAACTTAAGGAGCGGTGTCCTCACTGCGGTTTTAAGTTCACCCTCGGAGGTCCCATGTGGATCGGAAAACTCTGGGAGGAGGAGTTCGCAGACTTTCTCTATCGGGAGGCCCAGGTTAGAGAGGATATCTCCAAAGAGACGAAGAGGATACTGAAGCTTATCAGGGAGGAGACAAAGATCCAGACGGTCGGTTTCTACGTAGTTTCCAAGATCTGTGAAAGGTTCGGGATACCCCAGCAGCCCAACATAAGGAAGGCTACGGAGATCTTCAAGGGTAAGAGGACCCACTTCAGAGGGGACGGGGTGAGGACAGACCTCAGTCACGAGGAGGTTATGAGGAGGGCGGAGGATCTGAAGGCAGCTTATATAAACTATCCGTTGAGGAGGGAAAAAGATGACACCTGAGGATATGATAAGGAGCTTACCCGACCAGATAGGGTGGGAGGACATAGCGGAGGACCTCGCAGGGGTTTCCAGGATAGTCCTCTGCGGTATGGGGGGATCGGGGATAGTCGGTGACATAGCGAGGTCCTGGGCAGATCAGAAGAACTTTAAGGTTCCCGTATTCTCCTTCAGGGGTTACGGACTCCCTCCCTGGGCTGAGGGGGAGAATACCCTCGTGGTCTGCACCAGTTACAGCGGAAACACGGAGGAGACCCTGTCCAACTTAGAAACTGCCCTCAGGAATGGATGCAGGGTGGTTACCGTAAGCTCGGGCGGGAAGCTGGAGGAGATGTCCAGGGAAAGGGGACTAAAACACTTCAAGATCCCGGCGGGTTTTGCCCCGAGATACGCTTTGGGTTACATGGTCTCCAAGGTCCTCTGCATACTCGGTATAGATAAGGACGAACTCGAAGGTGCAAGAGAGAACCTAAGGGAGGGAGCGAAGGTCATAGAGGAAAAGGGTAAAGATCTGGCTGAAAGTTTTTACGGTTACATCCCCATCCTCTACGCCACCCCACTTACAGAAGTCTGTGCCTTCAGGTGGAAGACCCAGATAAACGAGAACTCCAAGACTCAAGCTTACTTTGCCACTTTGCCAGAGATGCACCACAACGAGGTGGTCGGTCTCGACAACGCTGAGATAAGGAACAAGTGCCGTTTCCTCATACTCTACGATCCTGAAGACCACGAGAGGGTGAAGCTGAGGGTTAGGATAACAGAGGACCTTCTGAAAGACCTTGGGATCGTCCCCGAGGTCCTCTATGGAGAAGGTAAAACCTATCTCTCGAGGCTTCTACACCTCATCTACGTGGGAGACTGGGCGAGCTACCACCTGGCCCTCCTCTACGGCTTTGACCCTCTACCCGTCAGGGTAATAGACACGATAAAGGCGAGACTCTCGGATATAAGCGAACAGGGATAAGCTACGTCGACTTCGATCCCTTCGAGGACTCTGAAGTGGTCCTGGTCTTCCTGGCCATGAACCACCAGTGGGCTATGAGGACGAGGTGAACCAGAAGGACTACAAGTATGAGGGCAACAACGTCACTCATAGTAAACCTTCCCAGGGATGGGGACATCTCCCATATCGCCGATCAGGTCCTTAACCCTGTGGACCTCCCTGAGGACCTCCATGTAGTTCAGATCTCCCCTCTCTATCCTGTCCATGGCCTCCTCAAGCTTTCTGGTCAGGTCCTCGCTCGTGTACTCGGGGTAGTTTTTCCTGAGGTACTCGTAGACCTCTATACCCTTCTTTGTAGGTATGATCCTGCCCCTGTTCTCGACCACGTACCTCCTGTCGAGTAAGGTCTGAACTATGTGGGCGTAAGTGGAGGGCCTGCCGAGGCCTCTCCTCTTCATCTCCTGGATCAAGCTGCCCTGTGTGAACAGGGGGACCTTGGGGACCTTCCTCAGGTTCTTGTAGGTTACGGTGTACCTTTCCTTTCGGGGAAAGACCCTTATGTGTTTGAGTACCAGGTTATAGCCCTCCTCCAGGATGTCGGTGACCACCTCGAACTCCCAGTCTGAGTAAGGCAGTACCAACTTTAGAGTGGCCACCTTCACGATCGCGGGCCTCATCTGGGAGGCTATGAACCTCTTGAATATGAGTTCGTAAACCCTCAGGGAGTTCTGGGGATCCTCAAGGTCTATGAACCCTCCTGTTATCATCACCCTTAGATCCTTAGGGTCGAGGGGTCTCGTAGGCCTTATGCACTCGTGGGCTCCTCCCTCACCCCAGCTCCTCGGGTAAAAGAGTTCCTCCCCGAACCTCTCGGTTATATACGGTTTTGCCACGTTGAACTTGCCCACGTCCGAGACCCTCGTGGAGTCAGTCCTGTGGTAGGTTATGAGACCAGCCTCGAAAAGGTTCTGGAGGATCCTCATGGTCTTCGGGGCGGACAGCCTGAGTTTGTCACCGGCCTCCTGGAGTATGGTGTCGGTGGAGTAAGGTGGGGGTGGCTTCCTCTCCTCCTCCCTCTCCTCCGTTAAGTGTATCCTTGCCGTGTCTATGTCCCGGTAGACGATCTCCGCGATCTTGAGGTCCTCCACCTCGATCCTGAAGGTGTGGCCCTCTACCCTGAACTCGACCTCTCCCTTCTTCTTCCTGGACTCCCTGTACCTCTCTATGACCCAGCCGAGGACGGGTGTCTGGACCCTGCCGGCGGAGAAGTAGTTCTTTCCAAAGACCTTCCAGAGTATGCGGGAGAGGGTAAAACCCACCCACCTGTCGAGGACCCTCCTCACTATCTGGGCCTTCACCAGGTTGAGATCGAACTCCCTTGGGTTCTCAACCGCTTCCCTGAAAGCCCTCGGGGTTACCTCGTGGAACTCCGCCCTCTTCACGTTCCTGTTAAAGGGTCTGAGGAAGAGGTAAAGGTCGTAGGCTATCTTCTCCCCCTCGGAGTCTGGGTCGGTGGCTATGAAGACCTCGTCCACCTGGTAGC
>WFOY01000004.1 GCA_015487835.1 Aquificaceae bacterium | reverse complement strand
GCAGCGTCAGATGTGTATAAGAGACAGCCTCCTGCCTCATTACGAAACCTCCCCCGATCTCCTCCACCTCCTTGGCGTTGTAGTACTGATGGTCCTCAACCGCGTAAGGGTACGGGATCATGAGGGCAGGCACCTTGAACAGGGACAGCTCCGTGATAGTCGCCGACCCAGCCCTCACCACGGCCACGTCCGTAGCCGAGTAAACCACTCCCATGTCCGTTCTGAAGGGGTAAACCTTAACGTTTCTGAGGCCCTCCACCGCCTCCGAGACCCTCCTGTGGTCCTGTTCCCCGCTCAGGATAAGGACCTGATAACTTGTGACCTTTGCGAAGTCGAGGCCGAGGGTGTTTATGAACCTCGCCCCCTGGCTCCCACCCATGAAGAGGAAAAGCGGTGAGGAGGGGTCGAAACCCAAGGCCTCTTTAGCCCTACCCTTTTCCATTCTCGTGTCCCTGAGATCCTTCCTCACGGGAAGGCCCGTCTTCACAACGTGGTCACCCTTGAAGAACCTCCTCGTGTACTCGAAGGTTATGAACACCTTCTCCGCCTTAAGGGAGAAGACCCTGTTCGTCGCACTGGGGACCGAGTTCTGCTCGTGGAGAAAGAGGGGCCTCCTCTTCGTCACCGTCACAAGACCGAGGGGAACGCTGACGTAACCCCCAAACAGCAGGGACCTGAACTCACCCCCGATCAGGGATCTTATCCTAAGGAAGCTCTCCAGGAAGGTCTTTACCGAGGCTACCCTTTTCCTTAAGGACACACCTCTCAAGGGCTGGACCTCCAGGAACACGGTCTCGGAGGGTATGAGGGACTCGAGCCTCTTTTCTATACCCCTCTCAGCACCTACGTAGAGGGTATCGACCTTCCTCTCCTTAGCCTCCTGAAGAACAGCCAGTGCTGGGAAGAAGTGACCGCCTGTTCCGCCCCCAGAGACCACCAACCTCATCCGCATAAATTCTAATAGAACGGCAAGGAGGTGGGAGCCATGGGAGCGGTTCTGTTCTTGATTTTGCTCGTATCACAAGCTTTAGCCTCGGACGGCAGGGTTCTCTTCGAGGCCCACTGTATAAAGTGCCACGCCCCCGGAAGCCCGAAACCCCTTAGCTTCCTGAAGAAAAAGTTCAAAAACAACCCCCAGGCCGTTGTAAACCTCGCCAAGAGGTGTCCCTGGGGGAGAGGTCTGACCGAGATGGAGATAAAGACCATAGCTGAATGGCTTGCAGGCAAAAAGTAATATACTTAAAGTATGAAGCACCTCACGGAGGACCAGATAAGGGAGCTGAAGGGGACCCTGATCACGATGAGGGAGAGGCTCATAGCCTCAGCCCAGGAGCAGATAAGGGACCCCTCTAACGTGACCTTCGAAGGGGGGGATGAGATAGACAGGGCCGACCTGGAGGGGGAGAGGTACCTGACCTTCAGGATAAAGGGCAGGGAGGCTAAGCTGATCCACAAAATAGACTATGCCCTCATGAAGATGGAATCTGGTACCTACGGCGTGTGTGAGAACTGCGGGGCGGAGATACCCTTTGAGAGGCTGAAGGCGAGACCCGTAACGACGATGTGTATAGAGTGTAAGGAGCTGGAAGAGGAACTGGAAAATGACTGAGAAGGATATGGACTGGGCCTTCCCGAGGATAAGGAGACTGCCCCCTTACGTGTTCGCCGTGGTGAACGAACTCAAGTATAAGCTCAGGCGCCAGGGGGAGGACATCATAGACCTCGGTATGGGGAACCCCACCGTGCCTCCCGCCCAGCACATAATAGAGAAGCTCTGCGAGGTGGCGAGGAGACCCAACGTCCACGGTTACTCCTCCTCGAGGGGCATACCCAGACTCAGGAAGGCCATATGCGACTTCTACGAGAGAAGGTTCGGGGTGAAGCTGGACCCAGAGAGGGAGGCGATCATGACCATAGGTGCTAAGGAGGGTTACTCCCACCTGATGCTGGCCATGATAACCCCGGGAGACTCGATAATAGTTCCCAACCCCACCTACCCGATCCACTACTACGCCCCCATAATCGCCGGGGGCGAGGTGAGGTCGGTTCCCATAGTTTTCGACGAGGGGCAGGACCCTCAGGAGGGTTTCCTAAGACGCCTCTACCAGACGGTGAAGGAGTCCATGCCCCAGCCCAAGGCTATAGTGGTCAGCTTCCCCCACAACCCCACGACCGTGTGTGTTGAGAAGGACTTTTTCAGGGACCTTGTGAAGTTCGCAAAGGAGAAGGGTATATGGATAATCCACGACTTCGCCTACGCGGACATAGCCTTTGACGGCTACAGGCCCCCGTCCATACTCGAGATAGAGGGTGCGAAGGAGGTGGCCGTTGAACTCTACTCCATGTCCAAGAGCTTCTCCATGGCAGGCTGGAGGATAGCCTTTGCTGTAGGGAACGAGAGGCTTATAAAGAACTTAGCCCATCTCAAGAGCTACCTGGACTACGGCGTCTTCACACCTATACAGGTGGCGGCGATCATAGCCCTCGACAGCCCCTACGAAATAGTGAGGAGGAACGCCGAGATCTACCAGAAGAGAAGGGACGTCCTGGTGGAAGGGCTTAACAAGATAGGCTGGGAGGTGGAAAAGCCTAAAGGGTCCATGTTCGTCTGGGCCAAGATACCTGAGTGGGTGGGCATGAACTCCCTGGACTTCTCCATGTTCCTCCTCAGAGAGGCCAAGGTGGCCGTCTCCCCAGGTATAGGCTTCGGCGAATACGGGGAGGGCTACGTTAGGTTCGCCCTCGTGGAGAACGAGCTCAGGATAAAGCAGGCAGTAAGGGGAATAAGGAGAGCCTTCAGGAAGATAAAGGCGGCGGTATGAACAGGACCCTCTTCTTCGGGGAGGGGATCTTCGAGACGATCCTATGGAGGGGTGAGACCCCCAAGTTCAGGCTGCACTACGAACGGCTTAAGAAGTCCGCCGAGACCCTGGGTCTTCCCTATCCTTCTTACGAGGAGTTTCTGAGGTCCGTTGAGGAGAGAACGGGAGGGTTAAGGAACCTCTATGTCAAAGTTGTCGTCCTCTACGGGGGACCCGACCGGTTCTGGGAGAGTCCAGAAGGTTACACCTTGGAGGTTATCGTAAAGAACCTCCCCGAAGTCCCGGAGTCCGTAAATCTTACGGTCTCTCCCTACAGGAGACACTCCAAGGACCCCCTGTGCAGACACAAGACGACCAGCTACCTGTTCAACGTCTTAGTCAGGAGGGAGGCGAGATCGAGGGGTTTTTACGAGGCCCTCATACTTAACGAGAGGGAGGAGATCACCGAGTGCTCGGCCGCTAACATTCTGGTCCTAAAAAAGGATAGGCTCATGGCGCCTTCCAGGGACTCTGGCCTTCTCTGGGGGACCACGATCGAGGTGGTGGCGAGGACCCTCGGTGTTGAGGAGGAACGCATAACCCTCGGCGATCTCCTCTCGGCGGACTCCCTGTTCCTAACCAACTCCCTGGTAGGTGTGGTCGGAGTCTCAAGACTGGAGGGTAGGGACCTCCCGATAGACCGGGAGGTTTTAAAGGACCTCAAAAAAGCCATCGACTCCTTCAACCCCCTTCAAGAAACCTGAGGACCTTCTCAGCTACTTTCTTGGAGTTCCTTATGCAGTCAGCTACCGAGACACCACCGATGTAGTTTCCTGCGAGAAAGAGGCCTTTATAGTCCCTCTCCATATCCTCGGCCAGCTTTAGGAACTTTCCGTAGCCCACTGTGTACTGGGGTATGGCCCTCTTCCAGACCTTCACCCTCCCGAACTCTATACCGGGTACGCCGAGGATCTCCCTAAGTTCCCTCTCAACAGTCTCAAGTATCTCCTCCTCGGAGAGTTCCACCACCTCCCTGTCCGTCGCACCCCCTAAGTAAACTGTGAGAAGGTCCTTACCTTCAGGGGACCTGCCCGGAAAGATCTTGGAGCTGAATATCACCCCCAGGATCCTCTTCCCCTCAACCCGTGGCACCAGAAAGCCAAAGCCGTCGGGGACGTAGCCTTCTTTGACACCCACGTTCACCACAACAACAGGAGGGTAGTCTATCTTGCTGAACTCGAGGGAGGCACTCCAGGAGAGGTCCTTTAGAAGATAGGAGGAGGTGTAGGCAGGTGAGGTAACGACCACAGCCTTCGCCTCCACCTTCCCGCCCCTCGTGTCTAAGATGAACCTGTCCTCCTTCTTCCTTATCCTGAGGACCACCGCCTCCTTACGGATCTCAAGATCGGAGGCGATCTTGTTAACAAGATCCCTTAGCCCTCCGCTGAACGAGACCAGGACACCTCCGGGGCCAAGGGCCCTCTTCTTTACAGCCCCCCTTATCAGGCTACCGAACTCCTTCTCCAGGGCGTAGAGCTTGGGAAAGGCGTATCTCACCGAAAGATCCTCAGGGTCTCCGGCGTAGACTCCCGAGACGAAGGGCTGGACCAGGTATCTCAGCACCTCCTCCCCAAGCCTCCTCCTCACGAAGTCCCCAAGGCTCTCCTCCTCTTTGGGGTCTGGAGGCACGAAGATCTCCTTAAGCACCCGGATCTTTCCCCGGAAAGACAGAAGGGGTGTCGTGAGGAAGGAGATAGGGTTAAGGGGGACCGGTATTATCCTGCCACCTTTGAGCACGTACCTATTCTTGGAACCTGGGGAGGCCCTGAGAGGTTTGAGACCGATCTGGTTGAAGAACTCGAGGATCTCACCATCGGCGAGTATGGTCTGAGGGCCAAGCTCGAAGAGGTAACCCTCCTCCGAGAGGGTCTTTATGTTTCCGCCTATCTCGTCGTCCTTTTCGTACACAACAACGCTGACACCTTCCTTTTTGAGCCTGTAGGCGGTGGAGAGCCCGGATATGCCGGACCCAACTACGAGGACCTCTTCCATACCTCAGGTCTTGAAGGGTACCCCCTTGGTGGGTGAGGAGGGAACCGCGTACATACGCCTCGGCATCCTCCCTGCAAGGTAGGCCAGCCTCCCCGCTATGGTTGCGTACTTCATGGCGACAGCCATCTTTATAGGGTCCTTCGCCTCCGCAAGGGCCGTGTTCGTTAATATGGCGTCCACACCGAGCTCCATCACAGGTGGTATGTCCGTAGCACTTCCTATCCCAGCGTCCACTATAACGGGAACTGAGACAGCCTCCTTTATAAATATCAGGTTGTAAGGGTTCTGGAGGCCCAGCCCCGATCCTATGGGTGAGGCGAGGGGCATGACCGCAGCACAGCCCACCTCCTCGAACTTCTTGGCGTAAACGGGATCGTCGAAGACATAAGGGAGAACCACGAAGCCCTCCTTAACGAGAACCTTTGCGGCCTTCAGCGTCTCCTCCATATCCGGGAGGAGGGTCTTCTGGTCACCTATGACCTCAAGCTTTACCCAGTTTATACCTGTGGCTTCCCTCGCAAGCATGGCTGTCTTTATAGCCTCCTCGGCTGTGTAGCAACCTGCCGTGTTCGGGAGAACGAGGTACTTCTTCGGATCTATGTAATCGAGGAGGTTCTCCTTGGTTGGATCCGTTATGTTTACCCTCCTCACGGCGACCGTTATTATCTCCGCACCGGAGGCCTCGAGGACCTCCTTCGTCTGCTGAAAGTCCTTGAACTTTCCAGACCCTATTATCAGCCTCGACCTGAAACGCCTACCCGCGATCTCAAAGGGGTCGTCTTCGAGAAGCTTCTCCCAGTCTGTCATGCCACACCTCCAGAGTATTTAATTTAGCCTCCTCCTACCAGCTGGACTATCTCCACCCTGTCCCCCTCCTTTATCAACCTCTTCCCGTACTCGGACTTAGGGACAACCTCCTCGTTTATTGCGACGGCAAGACCAACCTCCCTGATCTTGACCTTCATCTCCTCAAGGAGCTCCAAGACGGTCATCTCCCTCTCTATAAGCCTTTCTTCCCCGTTAACGGTAATCTTCAGCATAGGAGAAATATAATATACTTAACCGCCTTAGAGGAGGACAAGGGTGGCACAGGACATAATGCAGGTTCCGGAAGTTCCAAGCGTTCCCAGAGAGTACCCCATGATGCCCCTTAGGGACATAGTCATCTTCCCCACCATGGTCCTTCCTCTCTTCGTGGGCAGGACCTTTTCGATAAAGGCGGTGGAGGAGGCCTCCAAGACGGACAGGCTGATATTTTTGGTTCTCCAGAAGGACAAAGACACGGAGGACCCAAAACCTGAGGATATATACTCGGTAGGCACGATAGCCCACGTTCTCAGGGTAGTTCCCATAGAGGAGAACAGGGTGAAGGTCCTCGTCCAGGGGATAAAGAGGGGGATACTGAAGAGCGTTCAACAGAAGGATGGTTTCCTCTCGGCCCTCGTGGAACCTGTGGACGAGAGGGAGATCGCGGAATCAGAACTAACCGTGGAGGACAAGGCCCTCATAAAGTCAGTCAAGGAACTCCTCGACAAGGCGGTCTCCTTAGGGAAACAGGTCATCCCCGACATCCTGATGATCATAAGGGACCTCGAAGATCCAGGG
>WFOY01000003.1 GCA_015487835.1 Aquificaceae bacterium | reverse complement strand
GGGTTATCGGTCTCGGCGAGAGAAAAGGTGCTGAGGTTCTCATGGCGGGCTTTCTCCTCTGGGAGGGTCCAAAGACCGGAGGTCCGGCCCTCTCTACCTTCCTTGCCCTCTTCATAAATGAGAGGCTCGAGAAGATATCCTTCCTTGAGGCTAAGAGAAACTACTGGGACTGGGACCTTATGGTGAAGACGAACAGGGGTAAGTTCCACGTCGACGAGATGCTGAAGGCTCTCTCCGAAATAAGGGAGAAGATGGGATGGGGTTCAGGTTAGGTATAGTCGGTCTCCCGAACGTAGGAAAGTCCACCCTCTTTAACGCCCTAATAAAGTCTTCTAAGGCACAGGTGGGCAACTACCCCTTCACAACGGTTGACCCCAACGTGGGAAAGGTCCCCGTCCCCGACGAGAGGTTGAGGATCATAGCCCAAAGGGAAAGATCTTCCAAGGCTACACCCACCTTCATAGAGTTCGTAGACATAGCTGGTCTTGTAAAAGGTGCGAGCAAGGGAGAGGGTCTCGGAAACCAGTTCTTAGCCCACATAAGGGAGACGGACGCGATAGCCATGGTCCTTAGGTGCTTCGAAAGGGAAGACGTCACCCACGTGGAGGGAACGGTGGACCCAGTAAGGGACGCCCAGATAGTGGACGTAGAACTCATAATGAAGGACTTGGAAACGGTAAACTCGAGGATCCGGAAAGTCGAGAAGGTGGCGAAGATAGGAGAAAAGGGTGCCAAAGAGGAACTAAAGCATTTGGAGACCATAAAAGCTATCCTCGAAAACCTCGAACCCTTGAGAAGACACAAAGAGAGTCTTTCAGAGGAGACCGTAGAATACGCGAAGAACACACTGTTTCTGCTCACAGTAAAGCCTGTCCTCTACGTTGTTAACGTATCCGAGAAGGACCTCCCGGACGGCGGACCCTGTGCTGAGGAGGTGAGAAGATACGCAAGTAAAGAGAAAAGCCCCGTGGTCGTTGTTTCCGCTGAACTCGAAGCCCAGATAGCGGAGCTTGGCGATGAGGGGAGCGATTTCCTGAGAGCTTACGGTCTCGAAGAACCCGGTCTTGAGAGGGTAGTCAAAGAAGGATACAGACTCCTCGACCTTATCACCTTCTTCACGACGAACGAGAAGGAAACGAGGGCGTGGACCGTGAAAAAGGGAACGAAAGCTCCCCGAGCAGCTGGTAAGGTCCACTCGGACATGGAGAGGGGCTTCATAGCTGCGGAGGTTATAAACTTCGAGGACTACGTCAAGGTGAGTTCCCTTGCGGAAGCTAAGGAGAAAGGTCTCGTGAGACTCGAAGGAAGGGACTACGAGGTGAGAGACGGGGATATAATCTACTTCAGGTTTAAGGTTTAAAGGAGGCTGTCATGAAAAAGTCGGATCTGATCGGACTTCTCCTTCACAACGTCGCCCTCGAACACTCGGCGATCGTCCAGTACATCTACCACATCTTTCTCATAAGGGACGAGGAGATAAGGAGCGAGATAGAGAAGATAGCCCGCGAGGAGATGAGGCACATGAAGTGGTTCGCCCAGAAGGTAGTCCAGATCGGTGGAGAGGTGGACCTCAAAAGAATAGAGGAGGCCATAGACTTCTCGAGGGAGTCGGTAAGGTCCATGATAGAGGCTGACATTTCTGCTGAAGACCTCGCCATAGAAACTTATTCCAAGCAGATCGAACTCGTGAAGGACGACTCCGTCAGAAAACTCCTCGAGAGGGTGATAGGTGACGAGATGAACCACAGGGATAGGTTTGGGGACCTGATCGACCTCGTCAAGGAGGAGGAAGAAAAAGGATCAGTAGGTACGGACAAGAGGACGTTAGAGGTCCTAAACGAACTCCTGAGAGAGGAGTACGCTATAATCCTGAGATACCTAAAGGCCTTCTTCCACTCCAAAAACTGCGAATACAAGGATCTGATGCTCGACCTTGCCATAGAGAGCATGGTTCACATGGGAGATCTCGGTGAGAAGATAGGGGATCTGGGAGGTGTCCCCGACCTCTCGAAAGTTGACCTCCCAAAGGACGAAGGGCTTTCCCTCCCGGACCAGGTTCGGGAGGACATACTCAAAGAGGTAGCCTCGAGGGACAGGTATATCAGAGAGAAGGAAGTACTTGAAAGGGAGGAAGTCAGGAAGGTCCTCGAGAGGATAAGGCACCAGGAGGAGTATCACAGGACCAGGCTCTCCGAGTTTCTCGAGAAGGTGCACAAGCTCACCGTGGGCGACCTTAGGAAGAAAACCTGATCCAAGTCACACAAGCTATATTGACAGTTAAGAATATTAGAATATTCTTATATCCTGATGGGAGGAGGACCATGTTTTTTCTGCTTATCCTGATACCGTTTCTCTTCGTGTGGGGTGAGGAGATAAGCCTTGAAAGGTTTCTTAGGGACACGATCGAGGGTAACAGGGAGATAAAGGCCATACGCCAAGAGGTTCTTTCTCTCAGAAGTGAGGCCAGAGCTGCAAGGAGGGACAGGTTCCCCTACCTGGTTATTGAGGAGACCTTCCTGAGGACGAACGTTCCTGCTCAGGTCCTCTTCGCCAAACTCAACCAGCGGAGGGTGTCACCTGCGGATCTTAGCCCATCCTCCCTGAACTACCCAGACCCAATCTCCAACTTTGAGACCAAGTTACAGATCGAGATCCCCATCTGGCTTGGAGGGAGGCTGAGGTCTGCGGAAGAGATGGCTAAGATAAGGTGGAGGATAGGAGATATGAAAGCGAGGAGGGAGACGGAGAGGATACTTCTGGACGCTTACTCCCTGTTCGTGAGGGCCTCCTTCCTCAGGGAAGCGGTTGAAGTTGCGAGAAAGGATCTCGAAGACGCAAGGGAGAACCTTAGGATTGTGGAAGCGCTCCACAAAACTGGGATGGCACTCCTCGCAGATGTTCTGAGGGCGAAGGTGGCTGTCAAGAGGGCGGAGGATAACCTGAGGGACAGGGAGAGACTATACAGGGACGCCTTAGAAGAGATGTCCCTTATGTCGGGAAGAACATACCAAGATGTAGAACCTGCCCCTTTAGGTGTGTGTCCCCAGCTACCTGGGGGACTCACAGAGGTGGCCCTGGAAAAGAGAGAGGATCTTAAGGCCCTCGAAGAGAACCTAAAGCTGATTGAGGTTTCACGGTCCTTAAGAAGGTCGGAGATTCTACCCTCAGTGTCCGCTTTTGCGGGGTACTCTCTCTACGACAGGGACACACCTTTCGGGTCCGAGGGTAGCGGGTACTCATTGGGTCTGAAGGTGAGCCTGAGGATAGGCACAGGTCTTGGGGCCCTCGAAAGGATCAGATCCGAGGAGTACAGGAGGAAGGCGCTGGTCGAGAGGCTTGAACACATGAGGCAGGCTGTACTGGTCGGAGTCAGGAAGGCGGAGAGGGAGTACAGGACAGCCTCAGACAGGGTCAAGTCCGCACTGGCCAGGCTGGATGAGGCTGAGGAGGTAGTAAGGGTTCTGAGGGTGAGGTACAAAAACGGCTTAGCACGTCTCGTTGATCTCCTTGACGCCCAGAGGGATCTGGGTAGGGCAAGGGTAGAATACCTCGAGGCCTTGATGATGTGTCACCTGAGTTACGCAAAGGCCCTGTTCGAGGCGGGTGTCCTCACGGAGGTGGTGAGATGAAGGTCGTCGTAAGGTACGTGGTCTTCCTACTGTTACCGGTTACTCTGGTGATCCTCTGGCTCTCGGGATCTTTCCACCCGAAGATAGCTGCTGAGGAGATAGTTCAAGAGACCAGGACCGTAAAGGGTCTCGAACTTGGAAAGGTAGAGGTGGTTGAGGTTACCCACTCCGTCTTCAGTGGGAGGATAGTCGCGGAGGAAAGGGTAGAGGTATCAACCAGGATGTCCGGTTACGTGGTAAAGGTGTACGTGGACGAGGGAACCAGGGTGAGGAAGGGTCAGGTCCTCCTGAGGATAGATCCCTCCGGTATAAGGTCGAGGATCGAAGAGGCTGAAAGGAAGGTTCTCCAGGCGGAGAGGGCCTACAAAGCCTCCCTCGCCAGGTTCAGGGTGGCCAAGAGGACCTACGAGAGGTTCGAGAAACTCCTCAGAGAGGGTGCGGTAACGGATCAGGAGTTTGATGAGGTGAGGGCAAGGTTCGAGGAGGCGAAGGAAAACTTAGAGACTGCAAGGCTACAGGTCGAGATAGCTAAGGAGAACCTAAAAAGGCTAAGGTCGGACCTGAGATACGTGGAGATTAAGTCCCCTATAGACGGCTACGTGTCCGAGAGGAGGGTGGACCCTGGAGACCTCGCCACACCTGGCAGGGTCCTGTTGGTAGTGGAGGGGAGGAAGCACAGGGTCGAGGTGAACCTGCCTGAGGATTACGTGGGGAAGGTAAATCTTGGAGACAGGCTTAAGGTCAGGATCGAGGCCCTCGGGAAGACCGTTTCTGCCACGGTGGTTGAGATCGACCCCCACGTGGACCCCTCCACCAGGACCTTCAGGGTAGAGGCAGAGGTAAAGACCGGTGGAATAAAGAGCGGTATGTTCGCAAAGGTCTTCGTCCCAGAGGAGGTGAGAACGCTGGTTGTTCCCGAGACAGCCATCTATAGAAGGTGGGACTTCACAGGCGTGTGGGTAGTAGCTGAGGACGGAACCTTGGATCTTAGGTTCGTCAGGACAGGGAGGAGATTCGACGGGAAGGTGGAGGTCCTCACAGGTCTCAGGGAGGGCGAGAGGATAGTGGTTCAGGGTGTCGAGAGGGCCTGTGAGGGCTGTAGGGTAGGAGGTCTATAGGATGTACGGGATAGCGGGGAGGCTCGCCGGCTACTTCATAGACTCCAAGCTAACACCCGTTCTCATACTCGTGTCCATTGCCCTCGGTATCTTTGCGGTGTTAACCACCCCAAAGGAGGAGGAACCCCAGATAGTTGTCCCCATGATAGACATAATCATATCCTACCCTGGGGCCACACCCGAGCAGGTCGAGAGCAGGGTGGTGATACCCCTCGAGAAGAAACTCTGGGAGCTCAAGGACATAGAGTACATCTACTCAGCCTCTATGAACGGAAAGGCCATAGTTACCGCACGCTTCTACGTGGGGACAGACCCGGTGAAGGCCCTCGTGGACCTCAACTCCAAGATGCTGTCCGCCCTTGACCTTGCACCTCCCGGTGTGGTCCTCCCTCCCCTGATAAGGCCCATGTCCATAGACGACGTCCCTATAGTTACGCTGACCCTCTGGGGTGAGAACTACGACTGGTACTCTCTCAGGAGGATAGCCTCTGCCCTCCAGAACGAGATAAAGAAGATAGAGGACGTCGCAAATGTCTTCACAATAGGCGGGAGGCCCAGGGAGATAAGGGTGATCTTAGACCCAGAGAAGATCGCCCAGCACGGAGTGTCACCCCTCCAGGTTGCCAGGATACTGAGATCTGCCAACGCCCAGTCGGTCACGGGAACTCTCAGGGGAAACAACAGGGAGTACGTGGTTAGGGCGGGTGAGTTCTTCAGGTCAAAGGAGGACCTGGAGAGGGTGGTCGTGAAGGTGAGCGGTTCCAGGATCGTTTACCTGAGGGACATCGCCGAAGTTGTGGATGGACCTTCAGAGGTAAGGGACTACGTCCTAATAGGTTTCGGACCCTCGGCGGACCTCAAGGGCATAGAACCTCCGGAGGGAAGCAGGCTTATGCCCGCGGTGACCATCGCTGTATCCAAGAGGAAGGGAACAAACGCGGTGAGGGTGGCGGAAGAGGTCCTCGAGATCGTGGAGAAGGTAAGGGGGAGGATCATACCCGACGACGTTCAGGTAACGGTAACGAGAAATTACGGTGAAACTGCTAAGGAGAAGGCCAACGAGCTACTCGACCACCTCCTAATAGCCACGGGTTCGGTGATACTCCTCATAGCGGTGGCCCTCGGTATCAGGGAGGCCCTCGTCGTTGGTATAGCGGTCCCGGTAACCCTGGCGGTAGCTCTGTTTTTGAGTGAGCTTTACGGCTTTACCCTCAACAGGGTTACCCTCTTCGCCCTGATATTCGCGATCGGGATACTCGTGGACGATGCCATAGTGGTCGTCGAGAACATCCACAGATGGATCGAGATGAAGAGGCTACCCCCAAGGGACGCCATAGTGAACGCCACCGACGAGGTGGGGAATCCCACGATCCTCGCCACCTTCACAGTCATAGCGGCCCTCATGCCCATGGCCTTCGTTACAGGTCTCATGGGCCCTTACATGAGGCCCATACCCGTGAACGCTTCTGTGGCCATGTTCTTCTCTCTCCTCGTTGCCTTCATAATCACGCCCTGGGCCTCTTACAGGTTCCTCAAGAAGGATCGGGAGGCTAAGGAGGTAAAGGTCGAGGACACCCTCTTCTGGAAGGTCTACTGCCGGATAATGACTCCGCTACTCACATCCACTCTGAAGAGATACGCCTTCTACGGTTTTGTCCTTATCCTGATGGGTGGGTCCCTTGGACTTCTGGTCACCAAGACGGTGGTCGTCAAGATGTTGCCTTACGACAACAAGTCTGAGCTTGAGATAGTCCTCGACATGCCAGAGGGAACGTCCTTAGAGGAGACGCTGAGGGTGGCTAAGGAGATAGGAGAGTTTATCTCAAGACAGAGCGTAGTTACAGACTACCAGATATACGTTGGGACCGCAGCACCCTTTACCTTCAACGGTCTGGTGAGACACTACTACCTGAGGCAGGCTTCCAACCTGGCCGAGATACAGGTGAACTTGGTGGACAAGCACGACAGAGACGTCCAGTCCCACCAGTTCGCCAAGATGATAAGGCCCAAGGTAAGGGAGATAGCCTTCAAAAACGGTGCCAAGTACGTCGCTGTGGTTGAGGTCCCTCCCGGACCCCCTGTCCTATCACCTATAGTTGCCGAGGTTTACGCCCCTGACAGGGAGACCCAGAAGAAGGTGGCCCTCGAGGTCCTGGAAATATTCAGAAGATCGCCCGACATAACGGACGAGGGTATATATCTTGAGGATCCCGCTCCCATGATAAGTTACAGGGTGAGGGAGGACAAGGCGAAGATATCCGGTTTCACCAGAGAGGAGGTTGTGAAAAACATAGAACTCCTTGTTGGAGGCATGCAGGTAGGCCTCCTTAGGAACACGGACACAGAGCACGTCCCCATAAGGGTGGAGATCCCAGAAAACCTCAGGACACCTGAGGTCCTGAAAAATGTAAAGCTTGTAAGTAGCAGTGGCAGGGCGGTTCCCCTCTCCGAGATAGCTGATATAGATCTTACGACCGTCCCCGAGAGCATATACAGGAAAAACCTAAGGCGTGTGATCTACGTAATAGGGGACACAGCTGGAAGGGAGGAGGCTCCCTTCTACGGTATTCTCTCCGTAAGGGATGATGTCCTCGGCATAGAGAACCCCTACGGTGAGGTGGGAGAGCTATGGATGTCCCTTCCCCTCGTCGAGGACAGGGTCTACGTGAAGTGGGACGGTGAGATGCACATAACCCTAAGGGTGTTCAGGGATCTTGGACTTGCCTTCGCCGTAGCCCTGTTCGTGATGTATGTTCTCATCCTCGGCTGGTTCAGGAGCTTCCGGATACCCGGCATAATAATGGCTCCCATACCCCTCACGCTCGTCGGCATAATCCCAGGTCACTGGCTGATGGACAAGATAATGGGTAACGTCTTCTTTACAGCCACCTCGATGATAGGTTTCATAGCTCTCGCGGGAATAATAGTCAGGAACTCTATACTCCTCATAGACTTCGCCGAGGACAGGGTAAGGGAAGGAGTCCCACTTCACAGGGCCGTCGTAGAGTCGGGGGTCATAAGGACGAGGCCCATAGTTCTTACCGCGGCAGCGGTGATCATAGGTGCCTTCGTTATACTCTTTGACCCGATCTTCAACGGTCTTGCCATATCCCTGATCTTCGGGACTATAGGGTCAACGACGCTCACCCTGGTCCTGATACCTCTCATGTACTTCGCCTCGAAGAGGAGGACCATGCCCCCAGAAGCCTGCCCGTCACCGGAGGAGATCAGGAGGGACCTCCTGAGAGGTTAGAGAGGACCTCCTCGGCTATATCTTCGGGACCTTTGATCCCCCTGACCTTCAGGTGGGCCTGGGAGTAAACGGCTTCTCTGGTCCTCAGAAGATCCCTTAACCTCTCCTCCCCCATCCTGAGGAGGGGCCTCGATGTGTCACCGCCGCACCTTCTCATGAACTCTTCAAAGTCTATCTCTATCCAGACTACGAGTCCTCTTTCCTTCATGATCCTCATAGCCTCCGGGTTGGCACCTAATCCTCCCCCTGTGGCTACCACCACCCTATCCTTAGAAGCTATACCTTTAAGGGTTTCGAGTTCGATCCTCCTGAAATAGGCTTCTCCCTTCTTCTCGAAGATCTCAGGGATGGACATGCCCTCGATCCTTTCTATCTCGGTGTCGAGGTCCACAAACTCCCACCCTAGCCTTTCGGAAAGGATCCTCCCGACGGTGGTCTTCCCGCTGCACATGAAACCTACGAGGAATATCCTCCTCAATAGCCCCTTATCTCCGTCACCCCTCTGTGGCATGCGGTGCAGTCAAGACCGAAGCTCCTCGCTATCCTCTGGTGTCTTGAGTGGATCTCGGCGTTCGGGACGAACTTTCTTAGCCTCTCTATACCGAGACCCTGGTGACACCTGTAGCAGGTCTTCATAGCCTCCCTCCAGAGCCTCTTAGCCTCCTCGCCGTTCCCAGCGGTCAGGGCACGGGCGATCTCGGTGTACATTATCCTGTTTCTCCTCTTCACTATCTTCTTCACGTCCGGAGGGAACCTGAGCATCATGGGTGCTGCGAGAGACATGTTCTTCCCACAGGCGGAGAGACCCAAAGGATCCCTTATCAGGTGAAGGGCAGCCTCGTATTCGCCCTTCTCTATAAGTCCCCTCAGCTTCACAAAGCTGAAGAAGGTCCTGTAGGCGCCCGCCTTGAAGCCCACGATCCTGGTGGCGAGGAACCTCCCCGCCTTCACCACCTCCTTCGAGTTCCTACCCCCGACCACGAGAACCTTCCTGCCCTTATACTCGACCACCTTGAGCGTGGGACCCCTGAAGGTGAGGCCAAGATCCCTTACGACCCTGTTCCTGGTGCCGACGATCACGATGTGCTTCCCGGTTTCAAGGGCTTTACCGAGAGGCATGACCACCGAGGGTATCCTGCCCTTCCTGACGTCTCTTGGGTTTAGACCCACGTCCTCCGTCCACTGCCCCAGGTAGTAGGCTATCTCGGCTGCGACCGCAACCACCTGTGCTGGCTCTCTCCTTCCGTAGGCTATGACCACGTTGGGGACAGCGACCTCCTTGGACTCTGCGGGTGTCCCGACCCATACCTTCGCGTAGGTAACGAAGGGAAAGCGTTTCAACTCAGAAAAGTTCTCGATTATGGGCTTCCCAAAGACTAACCCCACCGACAGGATGATCCAGAGGATCGCCGCCATGACTACTGATATTTTACGAGCTTCTGACCGAAGTCGTTACCGTAAAAGTATCTAACGATCGCCCTGTATATGGCCCAGGCTATCCTCCTCTGGAACTCGGGGTCCTTCAGCCTTTTCGCCTCGGAGGGGTTAGTTATGAAACCTGTCTCCACGAGGACAGAGGGTATCCCGGGTGTCTTGAGGACCGCAAAACCAGCCCTGTTTATCCCTTTGAAGTAAACCTCCCTACCGGCGACGTTCTTGAGTTCCTTGGCGAGGAGCCTGGCGAAGTAAACGCTCTCGTAAAGGGTGACGTCTATGGCAAGGTCAGCCAGGACTCTCTTTACGACCTTGGACCTTATGTCCGCAGCCTCCCCAAGGACGAGCCTCGCGTACCTCCTGTTCCTGATTATCTGCCTCTTCTTCTCCACCGCCCTGCTGTAGGAGAGGGCAAACACCCTCGTTCCTTTAGCCCTGGGGTTCTTCCTCGGGTCCGCGTCCGCGTGTATGCTGATCAGCAGGTCCGCCCTGTTCCTGAGGGCCTTCAGGGCCCTCTTGTGGAGGGGAACGAAGTAGTCACCCTTCCTGGTAAGTATCACCTTGAACCTGCCGTCCCTCCTGAGGTACCAGGCGACCTTTTTTGCTATCGCCAGGTTCACGTCCTTCTCCCTTATGCCTCCGTGACCTATTGCCCCTGGGTCCTTACCTCCGTGACCGGCGTCTATTACTATCACCTTCTCCTCATCCACGAGGGGTTTGGATCTCATGTCCTCTATGAGTTTGGCGATCTGGTCCTCCTCCTGGTTCACCGCTTTGGGTCTCCTGACCTTTACTGATCTTCTCTTGGGTTTCTTGACTTCCTCCCCAAGGTCCTCTCCCAGTATCCTGACCAGGTCCAGGTATATGTCGTTCTCCTCCCTGTATATGTCTAAGACGATCCTGAAAGGGTCTCTAAGGGAAAAGTACTTTATAGAGAACTCCGCATCGTACAGGATCACTATCCTCACACCCCACCTGTGCCTGCCCACCCTGTACTTCATATCCACCGGGAGGTTGATCTTACCAACCCGCTTCTCTCCGAATATGTCTATCACTATCCTCTTGGGACTGTTCAATGTGAATATCCGGAAGTCTCTCTTCTTTGAGATCTCGAAGACTATCCTGACCTTGTCCTGGTAGATCCCGTACTTGGTCCCCACCACCTTGGAAAAGGAGAGACCAAGGAGTATCAGCACAAGGAGGCTAAAACTGCTCAAACTCTTCAGGTACATAGACCTCCTCCGTGGCCTCCTCCCTCTTGGTAGCCCAGGGGCCTAAGGGGAAGGTTATCATGAGGGGGTTCGGTATGTCTGGCTGGTATAGGATCATGGATCCTTTCTTCAGCATTATGGCCCTCTGCTTGAAGTTACCGGTGAGGAACTCGTACTCCTTGCTGAGGACCTCGGAGCTGTCGAGCCTCCCTGTGACTTTAACGGCAGCGTTTGCCACTATCCTCTTCTCCACCTCACTCGCCGTCTGCTGGGCGCCTATCAGTATCACCCCCAAGCTCCTACCCCTCTCAGCTATGTCGAGCAGTATGTCCTTTATAGGACTCCACCTGTCCTTAGGAGCGTACTTATTTAGTTCGTCAAGAACGACGAAGATTTTAGGGTAGGGGTTGCCGCTCTCCTCCTTTTCCTTGAATATCCTCTTGAGGATAGAACCTACGACGAACATCTTGGCTATACCGTGGAGGTCCGATATGTCTATTACGGTGAGCTGACTCTCCCTCCAGTTTATGGGTCTGGAGGCGGATCCGTAGATCAGGTTCTGACAGTGGGTAGCTGCGTGGTGGAACCTCCTCAGGAAGGCGTAGGCTGTGGCGGTCGCCGCTGTCCCGAACCACTCCCGGTACCTGTCCGGGTCCCTCTTGGACTCCCTGTCCTCTATGACCTCCTGGAG
>WFOY01000002.1 GCA_015487835.1 Aquificaceae bacterium | reverse complement strand
GCCATATCCAAAGCCCTGGTCGAGTTCTTAGCAAGGAAACTGAGGGCGAGGACACTCGTGGCCACCCACTTCCTTGAGCTAACCGACCTGGAGTGCAACGTCCCAGGGGTTGTGAACTACCACATGGCCGTGAGCGAGGAGGAGGATAAGGTGGTCTTTCTCTATACCCTCGTCAGGGGAAGGGCAAAGGGGAGCTTCGGTATAGAGGTGGCGAAGATGGCGGGCGTCCCTGAAGAGGTGATAGTGAGGGCCCAAGAGATACTCAGGACCTTTGAGGGAAGGGACATACCCATATTGGAGGAGGCCTTCAGGAGATCGGAGGAGAGGATCAGGGAGAGGGAGCTGGAGGCGGCGATCAGGATGCTGGAAGATATAGATATAGCCAACACAACGCCCCTCCAGGCCCTGATGAAGCTGGCGGAGGTCAAGGAGGCGATATCCAAGATAAAGGACAAAGGATGAGGGTGGCTATCTTCACCGACAACTTCAGGGAGGACATGGGAGGGGGAACCAGGATAGTGATAGACCTGGCGAGGGGTTTGAGGGACAGAGGGCACGAGGTCCTCGTGATCACCGGTCAGTTCCTGGACGGTGCGGCCAAGGAGTTCGACGTCCTCAGGCTTCCCAGCCTCAGGGTCCCCTTTTACGACAAGGCGGAGATGATATTTCCAAGCTCATCCCTCGTTAAACGCCTAAAAGAATTCAGACCGGACATAATCCACTACCACGAACCCTTCACAGCGGGGATGCTGGCAGTTATGATGGGGAAAGCCCTGAAGAGGAAGGTGGTGGGGTCCATCTACATAGACCCGAAGCACCTCTCCCAGTACAGCATCAAGATAGACAGGGGGAGTCTGGCGAAGGCCCTCGTCGGGTTCATGAACAGACAGTCGGACACCACCCTGTTCATCTCCGAGTACCAGAGGAGAACCTACAGCAGGTTCTTAAGCAGGAGGAAGCCCGTGAGGGTCATATATCCCGGTGTCCCGGACATGTTCTTCGGCGAACCCGGAAACCCAAAGGTGAACAGGGTGGTCACCGTGTGCAGGATAGCTCCGGAGAAGAACCTCAAGTTCGCCTTTAAGGTCATGGCCAGGGTCCAGAGGGAGGTTGAGACCGAGTACCTCCTTATAGGAGACGGCCCGGAGAGGGAGAGGATCGAAAGGTACGCGAGGAGAATAGGACTCGAGGTGAGGTTCGTAGGCAGGGTAAAGAGAGAGGACCTCCCCGACATTTACAGAAGTTCGACCCTCCTCTTCCTGCCCTCAAAGACTGAGACCTTCGGTCTTGTGTTCGCCGAGGCTATGGCCTCCGGTATTCCCGTGGTGGCCCTGAACAGGGGTGCCGCCGCGGAGGTCATAGGTGACGGTGGTATCGTGTGCAGAGAGGACGTGGGTGAGGTGGCGGAGGCTATCCTGAGGATCATAAAGGACAGAAGGCTGAGGGTGTCTATCTCCAAGAAGGCCAGGAGAAGGGCAGAACTCTTTAGAATGGGGAGGTTCATCAGGGATCACGAGAGGGTTTACGAGGAAGTTATTAATATATAGGAGGTGCTTATCATGAGACCCCTGGTTTTATTCTTGGCCCTGATCGGAGGCGTGGTCCTGGCAGGGGAGATGTCGGATGCAGAGTACAACAGGGACCTTAAGTTCGTGAACCAGATAGACAGACGCCTCGACGAGCTGGACAGGGAAGCCCAGAAGGGCGGAGCCACCGTGAAGATAGTGGACGAGCTAAACTCATATGGATACCCGCTCCACATACTCAAGGAGAAGTATCTGGACTACAACGACGAGAAGTACGGCAGGCTCTTCAGGATGTACAGAAAGGTCTCAGACGTCTATGAGAAGCTCCTTTACGTGAAGAGAGGTGTCTTCCCTGAGCTTCTCATGAGGGAGATGAGGAAGATAGAGGCTCCCGTGTGCCGTATATGGACGGGAGGCAAGAGGAGAGAGGTTCTGAACATAGGCATAGAGGATCCAAAGGATGAGAAGGCTGTGATAAAGATACTCACGAGGACCCAGCTCCAGTACGCCCACCTGATAGGCGTGGAGACGATCAGCTTCGAGAAATGCAAGTGACCTAAACTATCCTGACCTCCCTGGGACCCCTCTCCAGGTATCCACAGACAAAACCCTCCCCTCCCAGGATCTCTAAAACTCTCTTTTTATCCTCCTCAGACACGACCAGGATCATGCCCACACCCATGTTGAAGGT
>WFOY01000001.1 GCA_015487835.1 Aquificaceae bacterium | reverse complement strand
TTACATAACCCTGAAGGGCTGGCTTAAGAGCACAAAAGGTATAAGGGATGTGGCGGACCTACCACCGCGTGCCAGGGAGTACATAGGCCTTATAGAGGAGGTCACAGGGGTGCCTGTCGTCATGCTCTCTACAGGCCCGAGGAGGGAGGAGTATGCATGGCTGAGAGGGATCCAGATACCAGGGGTCAGGTATTCATAAGGAGATCCCTTCATCTGAACCTGTCCTTTGTGTTCGTCCTGACTGCGGTGTTCTTGGCCTCCCTCTTCATGCACGAGTCCTTCTCCATGCCCGTTTCACCCAAGTTGGTGTCCTACGTTTACCTTCTGGAGGTTCTCTCGGGTGCCGCTTCGTACACCACAGCCTTCCTATTGAGGAGAAGGTTTCCCGTAAGCACAGCCGACAAACTTTGGACTTACAAAGCGGTCAGGATCTATTTTTGGAGTTACATACTACTTTCTATACCCTTCGATATAGCTTTCCTGTTCTATATTTTCGCAGGCAACCTGTCCGCCCTGGTTCTGGGATACTTAATATCGGTGTGTGGTTTAATTTTATTTAGACCGAGAAGGGGGGACGTGATATGAACCGTCAGGAGATCATAGACAGACTGTACCGTGAAGACCCCCAGTTCAAGGAGTGGAAGGACAAGCACGATGAGCTGGATAAGCAGGTTGCCAAGCTGGAGAGGCACCACCCCATGACCCATGACCTCCAGATAGAGATAGAGAAGCTGAAGAAGGAGAAGCTGTACTACAAAGACCTTATGGAGAGGCGTATAGCCGAGTTTATAAAGACCAGTAAGGGGTAGGGTCCTTAAGGCCCGCCCTCTCGAAACCCTCCCTTCTCTCCCGGCACTTCGCACACACACCGCAGTGGATCCTGCCAACAGGGCTCGCACAGGAGAAGGTGAGGTGGTAGGGGGCCTTCCCAGCGAACCTCCTGATCACGTCCCACTTCTCCATACCCATGAAGGGTGTATCTATGATGATCCTCCGCCTTAACCCCGTGGATATGAGGTCCTCAAGCTTGTCGAAGTACTCCCTGTTGTTGTCAGGGAAAGGATATATACCTAAGCTCCCCACACCTATCGTGTCCACACCCTTTCTGTGGGCGACTACAGCTGTCTGGACCGTCAGGATCATGTTCCTGAGGGGTATCTCTATCTGGTTCTCCTCCATAGGCACACCGTCCGTAGCGGGCCTGGATCCTTTTACGAAGACGGTTCGGACCGGAGCTATGTGTCCGTACTTTCTCCTGAGGTCATGCCAGAGTTTCAGGGCGTAGTGTCTCTCCACATCCTCCCAGGGCATGCCGGACCTCACGTAAACCGGGTAAACGTAAGCCCCCCTGGACAGGTAATGGACCACGAGGGATGTGCTCTCTACACCGGCACTGAAGAGGACGACCACCTTCCTCATGCCACGGTTCCCGTTCCGGACCCAGCTATGTGCCTGCCGCTGTCAACCCTAATGATCTCCCCGGTGATGCCCTCCACCTCAAGGAGGTAGATCACAAGGTTTGTTATATCCCTTATAGGGACCTCCCTTTTGAGGGGCGTGTTTCTGAGTATCCTCTTCCACATCTCCTCCTCCATGTCCCAGGGTTTGATAACAGGCCCAAGGGCTATGCAGTTCACCAGGACATGAGGTGCGAACTCCTTGGCGAGGACCTTCACAGCCGTATGAAGGGCTCCCTTCGCTACGAAGTAAGCTGCGAAGTCTCTGTAGGGTGTGTGATCCGCAGCCCAGTCACCGAAGGCGACTATTCGTCCCTTGATCTCACCCTCGTTGGACAGCATCCCTTTGTAGATCTCCTTAGATAGGATCAGGAAGGCCTGGGCTATGGGTTTGAAGTGGTCCTGGATCTCTTCTTCGGATAGGGTTTCCACCGGTGTTCTGAAGTAGGGAGATGCAAGATGGACAAAGGCGTCCACCCTGCCAAGGTCCTTAAGTGTTCTCCGGACCGCTTCAAGGCAGAAGGCCTCCTCCGAAAGGTCCCCTTTGATAAGGAGGACCTTCCTGCCAGACCTCCTCCCGAACTCCTCCAGCTTCTGTGCCTCCTCTTCTGAACTTCTGTAGATAACCGAGAGGTGGTAGCCCCTCTCAAGGAGGTTCTTCGCTATCTCTGATCCTATCCTCCTTACGCCCGTTATCAGGGCCACCTTCTCCCTTCCAGGTCCGGATACCGAAGACAAACCTCTTCCTCCGTTCTCTAAAGAAGATATCAAAATAGGTAACTTACGTTCAGGTAAAAGACCCTCCCCGGCTCTGGAACCTTATTATATTACCTGTATATGACCCTCCCCAAAGGGATCTTGGAGTTTCTGTCTAAAGCCAAGGGTATAACCCAGAACTCCAAGGAGGTGGAGGAGGGGTTCCTCTTCTTCGCGATCAGGGGGACAAAACTCGACGGGCACGAGTTCGTAGGTGAAGCCCTCAAGAGGGGAGCGATCGCGGCGGTCGTAGAGAGGGACGTTCCAGGTTTCAGAGACAAGGTCATCAAGGTGGACAGCACGAGAAGGGCACTCGCGGAGAGCGCACACCTGTTTTTCGGAGAGCCTTCTAAGAAACTCAGGGTGATCGGCGTTACAGGAACTAACGGAAAGACCACAGTTACCTACATACTCGAGAGGATACTCGAGGAGGCGGGGTTCAGATCCGGTCTTATCGGGACGGTTCAGTACAGGGTCGGGAAGGAGGTCTTGGGAGAAGGGAGGACCACGCCGGACCCGATCACCTGGCACAGAACTCTAAAGCACATGCTAGACTTAGGTGCTACCCACGTGGTTGCGGAGATCTCCTCTCATGCCCTTGACCAGAGCAGGGTGTGGGGAACCAAGTTCGAGGCGGTTCTCTTCACCAACCTGTCCAGGGACCACCTCGACTACCACGGGGACATGGAGGGTTACTTCAGGGCAAAGCTCAGGCTCTTCGAAGAGTACTATCACGAACTCGCGGTGGTGAACGCGGACGACCCTTACGGCAGGAGGATAGCCAAGAGGATAGATGCGATCACCTACGGTAGGAAGGGTGACCTTAAGATAGCAGACGTCAGGACAGGTATGTGGGGGTCTGAGGTGACCTTAGAGTTCAAGGGTAGGATCTACACCTTCAGGACCAACCTCGTAGGGGAGTTTCAGGCTTACAATATAGCCTGCTCCCTCGCCTACGCCCTCTCGGTAGGTGTGGAACCTCCTGCGATCGCAAAGGCCCTGGAGAACGTGAGGGTTCCTGGAAGGTTCGAGACCGTAAGATCTGAGAGGGGCTTTACCGTGGTCATAGACTACGCCCACACCCCAGACGCTATGGAGAACGTCCTCAAAACTTTAAGGAAGCTAACAGAAGGAAGGATAATAACCGTCTTCGGTGCTGGAGGTGACAGGGACAGAACCAAGAGACCCCTTATGGGCAGGGTCGCAGAGGTGTGGAGCGACATCGTCGTCCTGACGTCCGACAATCCCAGGTCCGAGGATCCGAACAGGATAATAGAGGATATCCTGGAAGGGATAGAGGTGAGGAAGAAGGTCCTCGTTCAGCCAGACAGGAGGATGGCTATAAAGGTTGCGATAGACCTAGCCAGGGAGGGAGACGTAGTAGCTGTCCTTGGTAAAGGCCACGAGGAGTATCAGGAGGTCGGGGGGGTAAAATATCCCTTCAGCGATGTTAAGGTGGTCAGAGAGATCCTCTCAGGAGGTGGAGATGGCCTGTGATTTTGAAGGGCTCTATTACAACGTCAAGCAGGAGCTACTCGACATCTTCAAGGAGTCGGACAGACCCATACCCAGGGTCAAGCTCAAGGATATGAAGTCTGCGAGGATATGCGGGCTCGTGAACCTGGCCAAGGTGATTCTGTACATGGAGGGTATGGGCATAGTCACCGTGGTAAACAGAGAGGATCCTTACCAGAACTGGGAGGTGGAAGTTCAGGCTCAGGTGCTCGATGTGTTCTTCGAGCAGATATGAAGGAGATATACCTCGTAAGGCACGCCCAGAGCGATCTGAACGAGAGGGGAGTGTTTCAGGGCAGGCTGGACAGCGACCTGACACCCCTTGGCTTCGTTCAGGCCAGGCTCACAGCACGTTTTTTAGAGGACAAGGGTATAGAGAGGTTGGTCTCCTCGCCCCAGAGGAGGGCCTTAAAGACAGCCCTCGTTATAGGGGACGTCCTCGGACTTGAGGTGGAGGTGGACGAGAGACTGAGGGAGATGTCCTTCGGGGATCTGGAGGGGAAGAAATTTCTGGACCTCCTGGAGGAGGACAGGGACACTATTTTGAGCTGGCTAAGAGACCCTGTGAGGTACCCTCTCCCCACCCAGGAACCTATGGACCTGTTCGAGAAGAGGGTAGCGTCTCTCCTTGAAGACCTCATGAGATCGGAAGAGGAGGTCATCGCTCTCGTAGGCCACGGGGGGACGCTCCACGCCATCGTCTGTCTTGCCACAGGTATAGGTCTTGAAAAGATCTGGAGGATACACATGGACAACGCCAGCGTGAGTCTAATAAGGTACGACGGTAGGTTCAGGATAG